>JABSRY010000229.1 GCA_013214985.1 Hyphomicrobiales bacterium | reverse complement strand
CAACCCAATGACTGGTCAGTGAAAAGTGTAGCTTAAATCAATACTAAATCTGTCGCAGATTTGGGGACCACCTCAGTATTAATATGCTTAAGTTTATATTTTCCTAAATGATATAGAAACACCGTAGTTATAATATTAAAAATAATACACGATCTGCGCAACTGTTGCATCTAAACTTTTATAGGAGAGTTAAACCAATATGTCAGATTTGAACTTTAAAGTTATAACATCCGAAATGACAATAAAAGCGTTAGAATATCAATCTGATGAAAATAGTATGAACAATGTTTTTGCATCAGGTCATTGGCTATTAGGTAATGTTGGTAAAAAAAATATTTCAATGGTCAATATGCAGGGAACAAAAATTGTTAATGCCCTACATTTGAAACACAATTATTTTTTCGGTGCAAATATTGCCGAAATAGTCGGCGAACCATTCATCCAGTATAATGATATAATATCCAATGACGCCGCAGGCGTTGAGCAATTCCTTAATAACACCCATGATGCGCTGCCTGCTAATAAAATTTCAGCCCTGCATTTACGAAATGTTAGAGTAGATGCAAAAATATATAATTATTGTCAAAAATTTGGCATGGTAATAAAAGAAAATAACGCCCCTTGTTTAGACATGGCAAAATTTAAAAATTTCGATGAGTATCTGGCGAGTATGAGCAAGTCAACCCGCAAAACCTATAGAAATTTTTTCAAAAAACTAAACGTTGAGCATCAATATTATATCAATGATGAAATAACCAAAGATCTTGCCAAACAAATCATAAAATTAAAAACAGATCAATTAGCGTTGATCGGACAATCCAGCAGGGCTTTTGCGCAAGACATTAACATAGAGAAACTAATTAATTTGGTTTCAACACCGTCAGATGATTTTAAAACAATTGCTTCAATTACAAAATGTAATGGCAAATTAGCGTCCGCTTCTATTTCATTTGTAAAAGGTAAAAACTATTACGGCTATGTGCTCGCAATGGGCAGTGATTTTTCTAAATATTGCCCAGGTAATAACCAAATATTATTAAATATTAAATGGGCGTTCGATAATGGCTTAGAATATTTTGATCTATTGTCACCAGAAGATGATTATAAGTTGAGGTGGACAAAAGGTCGGTCAATAGCCGTTTATGATTTTCTAATTCCAATGAATAAACGCGGTAAAATATATGGTCACCTATATCTTAAGACTATACGGCCAATTTTAAAGTCAATTTACCTGTTTCTTAAAAAATACCGTTTTAAGCTCGGTTTTAAAGGTTAATTCATTTACTTCAGTTGAATGATTAAAATTTAATCATTATATTTTATTGATTAAATTTTAATCATTCAAAATAATAAATATTATCACGATAATTACAAAATTCAATAATATCAGCTAGTTAACAGCTTGTTAGTTTCTGGCATGCTTTGTGAATATAGATATGTGCTTACAAGTAAACGCATGTCATGGTCATCAAGCTCTCCTCCCTCTTGGTCATGTCTAACCCAATCAGAAGGAAGGAAGCTTATGCAATTTATAACCGCAATCATCAAACCCAACAAGTTAATCCCAGTGCATGAAGCACTTATGCAAATCGGCGTAGAAGGCATGACCGTAACCGAGGTCAAAGGCTACGGGCGTCAAAAAGGCCATAGCGAAATATACCGAGGCGCAGAATATCAGGTAATATTTGTACCAAAAATCAAAATAGAAATCGCCGCCGAAGCAAAGCTTTCAGAAAAAATCATCGAAACCATCATAGCCGAGGCAGGCACGGGTCGCATTGGCGATGGCAAGGTTTTCGTTCAAAGCTTATCCGAGGTAATCAGAATTCGTACAGGCGAAAAAGGCCAAATGGCGCTTTAAAATAGCGGCCTAAACAAATGGAGTGTAGAATGAAAAATATAATTAAATATCCCCTAATGGTTAGCGCAAGCCTAGTGGCAATGACCAGTACCGCCAATGCGGCAGTAGATGCCGAGGCGGCATTTGTGTTCAATACCTTATTGTTCCTAATTGGCGGTTTCTTGGTCATGTTTATGGCAGCAGGCTTTTCAATGCTAGAAGCGGGCATGGTGCGCAGTAAAAATGTAGCAACCATTTGTACTAAAAATATTGCACTTTACGCTTTGTCAGGCATCATGTTCTGGCTGGTGGGATATGAGCTAATGTATAGCGGCGTTAATGAAGGCTTTGGCAGTGGCTTCTTTGGTCGGTTAGATGTCTTTGCGCCAGATGATAGTGCGGTCGCCGCAGGCGATTATAGCGCAAATTACGGCGCCTATGCCGATTGGTTCTTCCAAATGGTGTTTTGTGCAACAGCATCATCAATTGTGTCTGGCACATTGGCAGAGCGCATTAAACTATGGCCTTTCCTAATTTTCTCAGGTGTTTTAACTGCCATCATATACCCCGTAACAGGCTCATGGGTTTGGGGCGGCGGCTGGTTAGCAGAGCTAGGCTTTACCGATTTTGCGGGTTCAACATTGGTGCATTCTGTAGGCGGCTGGGCGGCATTAGTTGGCGCTCTATTCTTAGGCCCACGTTTGGGTAAATATCGCACGGTTAATGGTAAGACAAGCGTATCACCTTTCCCAGGGTCAAGCTTACCAATCGCCACATTAGGCACGTTTATTTTATGGTTTGGTTGGTTCGGCTTTAATGGCGCTTCTCAATTAGCCTTAGGTTCAGGCGCAGATGCAATTGCAATCGCCAAAATATTTGCCAATACAAATATGGCCGCAGCAGCAGGCACAATAGTGGCATTGGGACTAACCCAACTGCTCTATAAAAAGGTAGATTTAACAATGGTGCTAAACGGCGCATTAGCAGGCCTAGTGTCTATCACCGCCGATCCACTATCACCCAGCATTGCCCAGTCAATTTTAATTGGTTCAGTAGGCGCGGTTATCGTAGTATTCGCAGTACCGTTATTAGACAAACTAAAAATAGACGATGTCGTTGGCGCCATTCCAGTGCATTTACTATGCGGTATTTGGGGTACATTAATCGTAGCAATGAGCAATACCGAAGCAACCTTCATCCATCAGCTAATTGGTGTCATTGCAATTGGTGCATTTGTTTCAATCGCATCGGCCTTTGTTTGGGCCACGCTAAAAGCCACCATCGGCATTAGAGTAAGCGAAGAAGATGAGAAAAACGGCCTAGACCAAACAGAACTTGGCCTAAAAGCATACCCAGAATTTTCTCATATCGAACAATTGTAAATTTCTAGAAAATCATAACAAAATCAGCACCCTTTCTATTGTTTAGAAGGGGTGTCTTCTTGTTGTTTTTCAGAAG
Source organism: Hyphomicrobiales bacterium (assembly GCA_013214985.1). Lineage (GTDB taxonomy): Bacteria > Pseudomonadota > Alphaproteobacteria > Rhizobiales > OSC116 > OCS116. The sequence continues at coordinate 1,539 of JABSRY010000229.1, read as the reverse complement.
CACCAAGTTGCAACTTAATATATCGAATGGTGCGCTTGGCATAATCGACATCAAGCCCAGTAAAACAGCGCATCATGTCATCACTCGCTTCTTTGGTTTGGCTTAAGCAACTTTCTCGCATAATGCAAATCTGCCTAAATGCTGGATCCGAAAGCTCAATAGATCGGCATAAAAGCGTAATAGGCTTGGCAACGCTTTGTAAAATTGCACTGCTAATTTGCGCTTTATCAATATGTTCAACTTCCGAAATAACCTGAGCCAGCTCACTGGGTTTATTGGCTATTGCCAACTTAATAACCACATCATCTAATTTTAAATGACCAGATCTAATTAGGTTCACATCCGATAACGTAGATTTTTTATTAACATTTTCTTGTGTCTTAGTGGTATGCACATGTTGGTGACTTCTATCCACCAAATCTTGCATTTCTTCTTTGCCATGCTTTTCGATGGCGCGGTAAATCTGCTTCTGAATACCGCCCTTTAAGTGCGGCAATAATATTTTAATGTCTTTTGGCAAATCGTTGCGGCCAGCAAGATTGGCGATTAGTTCACCATCCTCAGCACTATAAGCAACAATACGCTTAAACCCATTTGCCGATATTCGCGCCCCCAAGTTCGAGGTAACGGTGCGCAAAACAGGCGTTTCACCATGGTCAATCAAGGCATCACAAACAACCGAACTAATTGTTCGCCGTTTGGCTATGGCAATACGGTGATAAATGGTGGCATGCGCGGTAACATCTAACAATTCGTCATCAATAAAAACATTAGAATATTCAAGCATAGGCGCAGCAACTTCAGCTTGCTCAAAAGCCAGAGCACTGGCAAATGATGGCGGCGTATTATCAACACGCGCAAACTTATTAGAAATTTCAATTTTGCTTTTTATGTCAATGTCATCGAGCAGCTTAATAAAAACATCGCCAAATAAATCTAGCTCATTTTTACCAGAGTTTTGCCCCTTATCAATAAACATATCCGTAATGGCATTCATAAGCTCTAAGCGCTTTGCGCTAGACTTTTCTGTAGCCAGTTTTGTTAGCTGATTAAGCATCTTCGCCTCACTTATAGATCAACTGATTAGTTCTAGTATGATATAAGTGTAACCATTAAATAGTTAACATCAACTAATTAATTTAAAATTTAGTAAGTTTTTCTAATTTAGAATAATCGTAAGCTACTGTTTTACTTTACAAATCAGATAGTGCCTGATTAAGTTCACTTCCGAGCATAAATATAACCGCCGAAATATATATAAAGACCATAGTGGCAATAATACCGCCAAGACTGCCATATATAGCCGCATAGCGAGAAAAATCTTCCAAATAAACGGTAAATATCTCAGCCATAGCAAGCCAAATAACCACCGATAACAATGTGCCAGGTAACAATGCTTTTATGCTAGGTCGCTGGTTGGGTTATATTATATGGGTCGCAAATATCATAGCAAATAATAAAGATATACCCAAGGGATAACTCCAAACATCAAATTGAACGATCAAATCGGCAAAAGATGGAAAAAAATCATGCAATATA
>JABSRY010000228.1 GCA_013214985.1 Hyphomicrobiales bacterium | reverse complement strand
TTACCAGCCAATCGAACCGCATTGTTAGCATGATTATGCAAACCCATAGTATGGAGTTTGTTACCACCCAATCGGAAACTGAAGCATTATTGCTTGAAGCGAATTTAATTAAGCGGTTGCAGCCCAAATATAATATTTTGCTGCGCGATGATAAGAGCTTTCCTTATATTTTGATTAAACGTGACCATAAAGCTGCGCAGATTATTAAGCACCGTGGCGCACGTAAAATTAAGGGTGACTATTTTGGCCCATTTGCGGCAGCGGGTGCAGTTAACCGCACTATATCTATATTACAACGGGCATTTTTATTGCGCACTTGCACCGATAGCTATTATAATGCGCGGTCACGGCCTTGTTTATTGTACCAAATTAAACGCTGTTCGGCGCCTTGTACGGGCGAAATATCGCTTGATAAATATGACCAATTGGTTAGCCAAGCGGCGGATTTTTTACGGGGTAAATCATCTAGTATTAAGCAAGAAATTCAGACTAAGATGGTACAAGCATCGGCCGAAATGGAATATGAATTAGCGGCTTTTTACCGTGATAGAATATCTGCCTTAACGATGATACAAAGTGATGACAGTGTAAACCCGACCACCATTGATGAAGGGGATATATTTGCTTTATTTGGCCAGGGTGGTCAAGTTGCTATTCAGGTGTTTTTTATTAGGGCAGGACAAAATTGGGGCAACAGATGTTATTACCCAAAAGTGGATAAAAGCCATGATGCACCTGAGATATTGTCTAGTTTTATTGCGCAATTTTATGACAATAAGCCTTGCCCCAAGCTGCTTGTTGTATCGCATAAATTACCAGAGGCCGACTTGTTATCTGAGGCACTCGGATCGCGTATTGGGCACAAAGTTGAAATTATTCACCCTAAGCGCGGCGACAAGCAAAATATGATGGTGCAAGCGTTGCGGAATGCCGAAGAGGCACTTGGGCGGAGGTTATCTGAAACATCGAGCCAGAAAAAACTACTGACCCAAGTGGGTGAAAAATTTGGCATGACTGAAATGCCCAAACGGATTGAGATTTATGATAACAGCCATATATCTGGCAGCAGCGCCATTGGCGCTATGGTGGTGGCGGGTGTTGAAGGGTTTTTAAAAACCCAATATAGGAAATTTAACTTTAAAGAAAAGATGGCAGCAGGTGATGATTATGCCATGATGCGCGAAATGCTAACTCGGCGTTTTAAACGCATGTTGAACGAGCAAGATGACCCAACTAAGCAAAATATTATTCCGCAAAAGCCTGACATTGTATTTGTGGATGGTGGCAAGGGGCAATTGTCTATAGCGGTTGAGGTGTTTAAAGAGCTGAATATTGACGATATTATTTTGGTGGGTATTGCTAAAGGCCCCGAGCGTAACGCGGGGCGTGAGACATTTTATTTACCCGATGGGACTAATTTTATGCTGCCGCATAAAGATCCTGTGCTTTATTATATGCAGCGTATGCGGGATGAGGCACATAGATTTGCCATTGGCACGCATAGAGCAAAGCGCAGTAAAGCCCTAGTTAAAAGCCCATTGGATGATATTGCGAATATTGGTGCTGGCCGAAAGAAAGCGTTGCTGAACCATTTTGGCTCTGCCAAGGCGGTATCTGCCGCGAGTGCGAAAAATATTGCGTTGGTGAATGGCATTAGTTTGAAACTTGCCGAGCAAATTTATGACCATTTCCATGAAGATTAGGCAGATTTTTATTAACAATGGTTTTGGTAAACGATGGTCGGCACGGTTAGGTTTTTGAAATTATTGACCGATTCTAAATTATCATAGATTTGTTTGAAACCGTCTGATTTATTTTGGCGTTTGAAAATTGTGGTCACTATTTTATATTCTGGTATTGGCGTGACCGAGCAGAGTGCAAAAATGAGCTTGGTTTGCACTTTGAATAAATCTGGGTTATTGGTGGTTTTTTCATCCCAATCTTGTAAGAAACTATAGGCTTTATCTCTGATGTTTTGGGGGAAGGTGAAATATTCTATGTGCAAATATTGCAATTGATGTTGCTTAAAAGTTGGGGTGAAGGAATGGAAATTCATCCGCTCTAGTTTGTAGGTTTTTTTTACTGTGAAATCATTTTCGCTGTTGATGATTTTAACTTCGTAAAAGAAGCTGTTGGTAGTCACTTGGACTTGATCTGGTACCCGAAGTGCGTAAACGCCGCCGTGGGGCGAGGTGAATGTGTTTAGGGTTACAACTTCATCTTCGCAGGCGGTTAGAAGGAGGGATGCGATTAAAAATAATAGATATTTTTTCAAGTTGATCCCTCCGTTTATAAGACATTAGTAGACTAGCTTATAAGTATGAAATTTGTGTTGCTATTTGCATTTTGGCAACTGCTTATCTTTGGGTAGTTTTTCTTTTAGATCTTTATTTACCTGCTCATGCCAATTTACGCCACTGAGCATTGTAAAATAATCTTCTTTTGGGTTTAGTTTTATATATTGATCTAAGTTGGTATTTTTGTATTTGATATTGGTGGTCGTGCAAAATGAAAATTTTACATCCGCGTATCCTTCACCGTTTTTCATTTTATTCTTTTCTTTTCTCATATTATTTATTCTAGACATTAGACTGTTGGCTATTTTCATATCTTTGTTACTGAATTTATACGCAACAATATGATAGCCATTTTTTCTTTGAGACCGTAAATGTTGTGACGTTATTGGCGGCGTTATTTTTTGTAAAATAAACTGCCTATTTACGGCAGGTAGCATGGTGCCTTTTGTCATAGATACATGAACTACAGGTAGTCCCTCAGCTACTTGCACGTCGTTTGGCAATCTGAAGGCATATTGACCAATTACTGGGTTTATTTTTTCTTTATCCATTGTTGCTAGTTTGAACATTGTTGATGCTGGAATGTGGCCGCAGGCGGTTAGGGTTGTCGCTAAGGTTAGTGTGGTTATTAACTTCAATGAATTGAACTTCATATTTTGACCTTTAAAATTTATTTAAAAAAATGACTTAAAAACAACAGTATATATAAAAACATAAAATGGCAGGAATGTGATTGATATTAAAGTCTTATGGTTTGTGTGATTTTTTGGTTTTTTACTTATAATTATTATAATATTTTAGACTCTGGTGCTTATGAGTGTATAAGGAAAGTATAGAAATTTAACTGAATGAGAAACATGAATTTAAACATCCCCAATATGCTTACTATCTTTAGAATTATTGCAGTCGGTGTGATTGTAATTTGCTTTTATTTTGATGGCGACACTGCTAGATGGTGGGCTGTTGGAATTTATGTGGTGGCTGGGATTACTGATTTTCTGGATGGTTATTTAGCCCGTAAATGGGACATGCAGTCTGACCTTGGGCGGATGCTAGACCCTATTGCTGATAAATTGCTGATATCTGTTGTGCTAATGATGTTGGTTGCTTATGGCATTGTTAATTTAGATAATTATTCGATTATACCTGCGGTGATTATTTTAAGCCGTGAGATTTTACTATCTGGCTTACGGGAATATTTAGCGCAAATGCATGTTAACATGCCTGTATCGATGCTTGCTAAATGGAAAACAATGGTTCAGATGGTATCGCTTGGGTTTTTATTGGCGGCAGAGGCCGGCGATAAAGTGTTGCCATATAATACCGAAATAGGGTTGAGCTTGCTATGGATAGCAGCCGCATTAACCGTTTACACAGGCTATGATTATTTGCGTGTTGGCATACAGCATGTTATAAATAATGATTAAATTTAATAGAGCTTTCTTATGAATAATAATGATATTTTACGTAGCATTCGCTACACATTTAACCTTAATGATACAAAAATGATTGCCGTTTTTGAGTCGGCTGGTTTAACCACGACGCGGGCTGAAATTAGCAATTGGCTGAAAAAAGATGATGCTGAAGAGTTTGTACAGATTGTTGATGTTGAACTTGCGACTTTTTTAAACGGGTTTATTAATAAAAAACGCGGTAAAAAAGATGGCCCTCAGCCTGAGGCTGAAAATGAACTAAACAATAATATTGTATTTAGAAAACTTAAAATCGCGTTAAATTTAAAAGCCGATGATGTTTTAGATTTATTGGACTTAGCTGACTTTAGATTATCTAGCCATGAGCTTAGTGCGTTTTTTAGAAAAGAAGGCCATAAGCATTATAGAAAATGCAAAGACCAGATTTTGCGTAACTTTTTATATGGTCTGAAATTAAAGCACAGGCCTAATGAAACTAATGATGCTGAAAACGCCGAAAATACAGGCGGTGCAGAAGATTAAGCCCAATATATATACATTAAAAAAGCCCAACTTAGAGTTGGGCTTTTTTGTTCTAATTTAACCATGTAGCTCTATATAGGCTTCTAGCAATTGCTTAGTTATGGTTGATGGTTTGTAATTATGTTCATCGATTTGTCTTACTGGGGTTAGCTCTAATGCGGTGCCTGTTAGGAAGCATTCGTCAAAATCGGCTAATTCGGATGGTGCGATTGTACGGACATTTACTTTAATACCTGCATCTTCTGCTAAACCAATAATTGTTTGGCGGGTGATGCCATCTAAGAAGCAACATGGATCTGGCGTGTGTAGTTCGCCATCTTTAACAAAAAAGATGTTTGAACCAGTAGATTCAGCAATATTGCCTTTATAATCTAACATGAGTGCGTCGTTAAAGCCGTTGGCTTCGGCATGATGTTTTGATATGGTGCAAATCATATATAGGCCAGCAGCTTTAGCGCGGAAAGGCGCTGTTTCTGGCGATGGGCGCCTATAAGGGGCTGCGGTTAGGGTGATGCCTTTTAATTTATCTTCCATAGAAAAATAACTTGGCCATTCCCACACGGCGATGGCAACATTGATTTTTGTGTTTTGTG
>JABSRY010000227.1 GCA_013214985.1 Hyphomicrobiales bacterium | reverse complement strand
GGTATAATCTAAATTCCACCCCATATAGCATTCAAGCATCAAATCTTTGTCGTAACCAATCACTTCTCTAAGCGCTTCAACACGTTTTAAGTTTTCGCGCATGCCAGCCATACCGTCTTTGGGGCCAAACCCGAAACGGGCTTTAAAAGCAGTATATCCATGTTGCATTGCCTCTTGTGCTTCGGCCTGCATCGCTTCAACACTGTCAGAATATAATTTGGAATAATAAACAGGTATTTTTTCCTTAGTACGGCCACCCAATAGTTTAAATACAGGCTTATTCACCAACTTGCCCATCAAATCCCAAATAGCAATGTCAATGGCCGAAATAGCAGTCATGCCAATGCCTTTTCTACCCCACGCATGGGTACGCCTATACATTTTTTCCCACAAATACGCATAATCAAATGGGTCTTCGCCAATTACCAATGGCGCATAATATTGGTCAATTGCCGCTTTTACTAAATTAGGCGCTAATGCCGCATTGCCAATGCCAATTGTGCCATCATCCGTTTCAATTTCACAGGTTAACCATTGATGAAATCGAAAGCTATCCATTGCGTCACCGCGGTCATATAAAACATCGCTTGCATTGGTGCAAAAGTTTGCTTGTGGGGGCACAGTTTTGCCCTTCCAGTTCCAAACACGCGTTCGTACTGATATTATTTTTGTCATTTTATTCTCCAGAATTTTTCTTAAACGCACTATCAGACCTACTGCCCGTCGCATTTTTTAAGTCGCGTTGCGTAAAAAGTTTTTTCCAAACCATCGGGCCAAATAAAGCCAGCGCGGTTAATATTAAAAAGAATGCCGTTAAAGGCCTTGTCACCATCATCCACCATTGTTCATCAAGCATTATCATGCTCTGGCCAAAACGTGTTTCAAGCATCCCGCCCAAAATCAAACCAATCGCCATCGGCACTACCGAATATCCATGGCGGCGCATCATAAAGCCTATAAAGCCAAACCCAATCGCAATCCAAACATCAAACATAGATTGATCAAGCGCATATGCACCAACGATGGAGAAAATAAACACAATCGGCCAAAGAATTTGAGTCGGAATAAAAGTAATCCGAGCAAAATATTTTGCCCCATATAATCCGATAAAAAAGAACAACACATTGACCAACATCATCGACCAAAAAATTGCAAAAGCAAATTCAGCTTGCTCGGTAAACATCGTCGGCCCAGGGCGTAAACCATGCACCATCATACCTGCCAAAATCACCGCAGCAGTTGGGCTACCAGGTATACCAAGCGCCAATGTTGGCACCATAGCGCCGCCAGTTGCCGCATTGTTAGCCGCTTCCGAACCCGCAATGCCTTCAATAGCGCCCTTACCAAATTCTTCAGGCGTTTTAGACCATCTCTTAGCCTCATTATACCCAATCATCGATGCAACAGTCGCACCCTCAGCAGGCAAAATACCAATAAATGTACCAATACCAGATGAGCGCAATATGGTTTTCCAAACCTTTTTATAATCGGCTCTGCTAGGCAGCATTATTTTTTTCATAATCACTTGTTTGCGAACAACATCAAGTTGGCTGGCTTGCACCAGTAATTCAGAAATACCAAACACACCAATCATCACAGGCACAAACCCAATACCTTCCGACAATTCATTATAGCCAAAGGTAAACCTGTCAATCGATGTCAATAAATCGATACCAACCGTTGCTAACAAAACACCAAAAGCACCCGATAATATGTTCTTAACCGCTGTTCCCTCGCCCACTGTGGCTAACATTGATAACCCAAATAATGTCAGCGCAAAATATTCTGGTGGTGCGAAATAATATGCCGCTCGAGAAAGCAACGGTGCTGCCAACATCAAGCATATAACCGATATAATACCACCAATGGTCGATGAAACCGCAGCCATTCCCAGTGCACGGCCAGCCTCCCCGCGCTGTGCCATAGGGTAGCCATCCAAGCACGTTGTTGCGCTGGCCGATGTCCCGGGAGTATTAATCAAAATCGCAGTAATTGCACCGGCAAATGTCGCCGCACAATATATCGTCGTCAATACTGCAATTGCAGGTATGGGTTCCATTGTTATCGTAAAGGGTAGTAAAAGCGCAACGCCCGTGGTTGCATTCAGTCCAGGTAATGCACCTATCAACACACCGCCCAATGTAGCAAAAACCAGCAAAAGCAGCAAATAGGGGTCAGACAAAGCCATTAGGCCCAATAAAGCATCTTCCATTATTTATCCATACCAAATATTTGTAAGAATTCCCCTAGGGAACCTAATTTCGAATATAAAATCGAAAAAGAAAAAGACAATAACTGGCGCCAAAACACCAACCAAAAACAACGCAATAACCCGTTTTTCACCCCATAAGAAGCTCAAGCTAGCCGCAAAAACACCAAGCCCTAAAAACATGTCAATTTCAGCTAATAATGTAAAACCAACTAACAATCCCATGGTTTTTAAAACCTTTGGCTCTAACTTTGCTATTGGTTTAGGGTTATCTTTAAATAAGATAAGCATTGCCAATCCAGCAATTAAAAACAAAACCATTTGCGGAAAGTCAGAAGGCTGAGTCCCCCGTTTTAAAATTTCGGGTACAGTCTCAAATAGTGTGGTCTGCCAATAGGTTAAAGAACAAAAAATACAAATCAACAGCGGTACCAACCACCGTGATTTATCATTTATTGAAAGCTTATTCATATAAAGTCACTTCTTTTTGTTAAATTTAAAATGCTGCAGCCTTGGCGAAGAGAACTGCAGCACCCCGCGTAAAAGGCTTACTTAATAAAGCCTAATTCTTTTAACGCACTCTCCATATCAACCACCATGGTAGAGATTTGTTCGCCCCAAACTTTAGAGCCAGCAACAGATGTAGAATCCAAACCAACCGAAGTTAAGAAACCTTGATAAACCGAATGATTCATCGCCTTCATCAATGCTTTTTCAATTTTTACAGCCACATCTTCTGGCGTGTCTTTATGAATAACAAACCCACGAACGGTCGAAAAGCTAACGTCAATGCCCATTTCCTTAGCCGTCGTAACATCAGGTAAACCAGACATACGCTTATCGGCCAAAACAACAATCGGGCAAACATCGCCAGATTCAATCTGTGCGCCCGCTTCAGCAAGGTTAAGCACCGCAACATTTACAGCACCTGCAACCAGTTGAGTTGCAAGTTCAGCACCACCATCAAAAGGAATAATCTTAGGTGTTTTCATACCGCCTTTTTTGGCAAACATAAAGGCGGATACATCATCAATATTACCCAAATGTGTAGTTCCGTAAGTTATTGCTTTTTCTTTTTGCGCTGCAACAAATGCTTTTGCATCATCATAAACACCACATTTTACCATAAGAATTTGCGGGTCATCCGTACCACGCGCAATTGGGCGCATGTCAGATAGTTTCATTTTAGTTTTACCCTTTGCCAATGTCGCAGCATGGCCGATAGTAAAGGTCAAAATAGCATAACCGTCAGAAGGCAAAGTAAGGTAATGATCCATCGCAACAGCGCCACCACCACCTTTTTTATTAACAATAATCATGTCAGCTTTTAGCTCACGGCGCGCACGCAACATCATCATACGTGTGGTCACATCCGTACCACCCCCGTTACCAGCATGCGTAATCACTTCAATTGTTTTAGATGGATATTCACCAGCACTTGCAGAAAACACAGATGTCAATATCACTGCAGCAGATACTGCAGATAGTAATAATTTTTTCATTTAATTCCCTCATTCAAGTGCGGCTTTCCCACTTTCATATTGCATTAGTAACAGAGTTTTGGAATTTGGTATACCAAATTCCAAAATAAACCAAAAAATACCACCCTTAACCAATATATTCCAATGCTTATCCACAAACAGAATCATAAATAATCGGTTAAATAACAGTATGTTGTTGGTATAATTTCTAAAAAATACGCCATGTTAAGAAGGGGAAATAATCTCAATGGCTTTGTCGATAACAATTGCAAGCAGCGCCACCATTATGCCGCCCTGCAGCACAAATGCCATATTATCGGTTAATAAACCTGCAATAATCACCTCTCCCAAACCTTTAGCAGCAACGGTCGAGCCAATGGCCACAGTACCAATATTAATCACCGTACTCACTCTAATCCCCGCAATAATAACGGGAATAGCAAGCGGCAGTTCAACACTAATCAAACGTTGTTTTGGTGTTAATCCCATCCCTCGAGCAGCTTCTAACACAGGCTTATCTACTTGTTCCAATCCCGTTATGGTATTTTCAAAAATAGGCAATATGCCATATAAAAACAACGCCACCAATATAGGCTCCATCCCAAAACCAACAATCGGCACACACAATGCCAACACCGCAACAGGCGGAAAAGTTTGCCCTAAATTGGCCAACATTTTGGCCAAGGGCATAAATGCTTCCCCCATGGGGCGCGTTACAAAAATACCAACAGAAACTGCCACAATCGTTGCTGCCAAACTGGCAATAAACACCGTAAGCAAATGCCATCCAACAATGTTAATATAGCTATCTCGGCTGTATATTGCGGGTTCCGAATTTTTGGTAAAATAACCAAAAAACCCAGTAAACAACTCTATATCAACCATCATTACAATCAGCAAAACCAATGCAGAAAACGGAAAAAGATATTTTATGTGTCCCCCTACTTGGATCATATAAAGATGACGGTAAAACATATATTTATGGGAAAGTAGAATCTGGTTCATTTACCCCAGGCGATAAATTAATGATATTACCAACCAAAAAAGAATGTATAATTGAAAACATAAAAACAGATTCAACTGAAATGGAAAAAGCATATCCTAACGATAATATTCATATTAAAGTAAAGAATATTGATGAAAATGATATCCGGCGTGGATATATT
>JABSRY010000226.1 GCA_013214985.1 Hyphomicrobiales bacterium | reverse complement strand
TAAAATTAACAAAGACCATGAAGGGTTTAGCAAAAGGCGATTTAGAAACAGACACTCGCCATTTATACTGGATTAAGGAACTTGGCAATATGGCGAAATCTTTAATCATATTCAAAGAAAATGCGGTTGCTCGCCAGCAAGCTGAATCTGAAAAACAGACGCAAACTGCTGATCAACAACGTAAATCGCAATATATAAATGAGTTAATCTCTGGGTTTCAAAAAAATAGTAATGACAGCATTAGTCAGGTAAATTTGGCATCGACAGAGTTAAAAACTGTTTCAAAAAGCTTAGATTTTTCGGCAACCGATATGCAAGATCAAAGCAAGACGGTTACAGATAACGTGCAAGATACCTCTAATAATGTAAATAATGCCGCATCTGCTGTTAAAGAAATGGCTTCATCAATTGCTGAAATTGCCCAACAAGCCTCACTATCAACAGACATTGCGGCCAAAGCCAAACAAAAAACCAACGATACTGTTTTAGTTATTGAAGCCCTTTCATCGAGTGCCGAACAAATCGAACAAGTCGTCAAGTTAATTGAAGAAATTGCCGATCAAACCAATCTATTGGCCCTTAATGCCACTATCGAAGCGGCAAGAGCAGGCGATGCTGGCAAAGGTTTTGCAGTTGTAGCCAGTGAAGTTAAAAATCTGGCAAACCAAACTGCCCGTGCAACAGAAGAAATTGCAGATTGCATTTCGACTATTCGTCAAGATAGCACAAAAGCCAACAGCGCGATTAGAGAAGTTGAAGACATCATTTCTAAACTATCAAATTCATCCTTAGGCGTTGCAACCTCGGTCGAAGAACAAAGCGCAGTCATTACTGATATTTCGCAAAATGTTAATAATGCCTCAAAATTATCTACCCAAAACACCCAATCGATGAACGAGGTTGGTAGTGCAATTGACAAAACTAAATTAGCGTCAACCGATGTTTCGTTACTTTCTGCTAAGTTGAACTCACAAGTTTCTCGTCTAGAAAATGATATTTCAGAATTTTTAATTCAGGTAAAATCCGTTTAAATAACATTACTCCTGAATCAATTCTAATTAAGCAATGCTACTTTTGATATAACATTATTATTTGCAACAGAGTAAAGTTTGATGTTAATAGTAAGGTAGAATTTTTAAAAATAATATGGCTAAGAATTAGTTGAAATGGAGAATTAGATGAAATCGTTACTTTTTAATGTTTTAGTACTGTTAGTTGGTTTTATTGCGGGTAACTTATTTTGGTACCTTGCCTCACCATTATGGATTGATCGCGTTGTGAACGAAGCAGCGGCAGCAACAAGCACCGCGACAGTATTGATACGGCAAGGTAGCTTTAAAAATGCGGATGCATACCATAAAGGCAGTGGCGAGGTTAAAATCATCCAAGTAAATGGCCGAGACACATTACGATTTGAAAATTTCAAAGTGACTAACGGGCCTGATCTATATGTCTGGTTGGTTGAAAGCTCAAATGTAGAAAACGCAAATACTGTAAAAAACGGCAAAACTTTTGAAGTAGCCGTTTTAAAGGGCAATATTGGCAATCAAAACTACGATTTACCCGAAGGAACGAACATAGATGATTTTGGATCTGTGGTAATTTGGTGCAAACAATTTGGCGTATTATTTGCTAGCGCAAGCCTAAAATAGACAATTAGTATAGTTGTTTCATGGGGTAATATTGTTATTTTATAATATAATTACCTTAGCCTAAATGCATTAATCTTATATCACAGAATAATTAAATTTTATGACCATATTTCAGCCTGGCATTCTTCAGAAAATCCCTCCGCTTTCTCGATATCTTGAATTTAAAGCCATACCTGACAAAGATATTATGCCTTCATTGCGCAAAATATCTGAATTATCTGGTATGGAAAATCTAGTAATCGGTTTTGGTTATGGTTTGGTGCAAATGTCAGATAGCCAAATTACCAATTTAAGGTCGTTTCCGAGTTTAACTGGTGCGGGCTATGAAATCCCATCAACCCAAGCGGATATATGGTGCTGGGTTAGAGGCGATGACCGCGGCCAGATATTATACATGATGCCCGAAAATTTACGGCATTGATTGAACCCGCTTTTAAATGTGTCAGCAATATAGATGGCTTTCGATATAGCCGCGGTTTAGACCTGACGCATTATGAAGACGGCACCGAAAACCCTGTCGATAACGCAGCAATTGCAACCGCAATAGTAAAGGGTGTTGACCCTAAGCTTGATGGGTCGAGCTTTGTTGCAATTCAAAATTGGGTGCATGATTTAGATTATTTTGAACAGCTAAAACAGGACGATAAAGACAATATAATCGGCCGACGTATGGTGAGCAATGAAGAATTTAAAGGCTCTCCGCTATCGGCTCATGTAAAAAGAACCGCGCAGGAAAGCTTTGAACCTGAAGCATTTGTGCTACGGCGCTCAATGCCATGGGCAAATGAAAAAGGTGAAGGCCTGCATTTTGTGGCGTTTGGCAGCTCATTTGACGCTTTTGAAGCGCAGTTAAAGCGTATGATTGGCTTAGATGACGGCATTATAGATGGGTTATTTAGATTTTCGACCCTCGTTACTGGCGGCTATTATTGGTGCCCACCTTATGTAGATGGCCGTTTAAACCTATCCGCCCTCGGCATATAAAACCCTGAACGCAAAATTACCGTTGTGGCAATAACCATTGCCCGCAACGGTTCCTCAACAGTCATCATTCGCTTTTAGATTAAATTACTTAACCAACCGCACATCGGCGAAATAGGCCGAGGTTGTGCCGCCCGTATTGTCGCTGTCACAAAAAAAGCCAAGTAGACTAAGGCTTGGATTAGCCGATTTGCCACCAATTTTATTATAAAGCGCGGCTAAATCGACACTTTGCTGGTGCCACTTGCCCACATTTTCATTTAGGCCATTGGCCACCAAATGATAAAAGTTGCCAATGATTTTATAATCACCCGCGGCAAAGCGTTTATTGCTCCAAATAATTTCGGCAGAATTGCGGACACCTTCATCCCCGTTAAATATTACAAAAAATCGCGCAGGATGGTCATCCCCTGCTTCGCTTGCTTCATCTATATCGCTTTCTAATGGTTTTTCGATTAGCCATTGCCATTTTAACTGCCCAAATTCACTGAGTTTGATATTCATATCCCGCGCTAAAATGGAGCCACTATTATCTGTGCTACAATGTAAGGCAACTTTACCATCAATTTTGGCCAATTTATACTTGGTGGGGTTGGTGTTAAAAAAGATTCGATGCACCCAACCCAGTGGCAGATTATTGATATCAAAATCAGCATCTACAAGTGCAATAATGCCACCTTTTTCGGCGCTAACAAGCAACGGATTGCCCGTGTTAAAAACATTGCCTTGTAAAGACTTATAGGTTAAAAACCCGCCCATACCCACAACCAAACTGAGTGAGAAATAAGCAATATATCGTGTGCGTTTTGAAACCATTCATTAAGCCCTTTTTTAAAATTAAGCATAGTTAAGATTTTAAAATTGTCTAATCACATTCTGCTGTTTCCCCTAATTCATTATGTATTTTCGCTCCACCGCAAGTAAATTTATTTCACAATTTTGTGATTCAATGTGAATTGATTATAGCCTAAGAAACCCTAGTGTAGCCCTAACAAAACGACATGCCATAAGATGATTAAACACACCATTTTATAGGCTTAACGATTAGCATTATTTAATATTATTATTAATTTTCAGAAGGTTAGATTATGAACCCCAAACTAATGATAAGTGAAAAATCTGCCACTCCCAAATTTGAAACATCCTCTTCAGATGGCCTTTTGAACTTAACGCAACTCGACCAAAGATTGTTTAAACAATATGGCTTTGGACTAAAGACCAAGCCTATTTTTAACCTAATTCATCATGCCTTCGAATATCAACTGCATCAAAACCCCAACAACATAGCGATCATTGATGCAAATGCGCAAAAAACAACTTATTCTGATTTAAACAAACAAGCCAATCAACTGGCAGCAATTTTACAAAAAGCCAATGTATCATCTGGCGATGGTGTGTGTTTGTTTTTACGCCGTTCAACAGAAATGGTAATTGGCATTTTGGCTTGTTTAAAATTGGGTGCATATTACATCCCCCAAGATATGTTGGTTTGCCCCGATAAACAAAGGGCACAAGTCGCTCAAATTTCAAATTCTAAAATTATTCTTACAACACGGCAATATGCTGAGGATATTGAACTCACCGCCGATCAGCAGCATTTAAAAGACAGCAATATTGAATTATTTACGCCAGCTTATGCGAGTTTAAGCCCCGAAAATACTGCTGTGGTCATTTTCACATCGGGCACCACTGGCACGCCAAATGGAGTTCGCGTAACCCATGCTAACCTTTGCAACATATTATTGACGGCCCCTGGCAATATGGGCATAAAGCCTGGCATAAAAGTCGCGCAAATATTAAACATCGCGTTTGATATGGCCGTGTGGGAAATTTTAGGCTGCCTTGGAAATGGTGGTACCTTAATGATTAGAGGCAAAAGCTATCAAAAAATTGCTGAACAAGTTGATGTCATAATTTCAACGCCCAGTATTTTGTTGACCATCGATGCTAGCAAATGCCAGCATATAAAAACGGTGGCTGTGGCGGGCGAGCCTTGCCCACAGCCGCTAGCACAACAATGGGGCAGTGTTTGTAATTTTTACAACTCTTGCGGGCCGACAGAAACCACCATCATAAATACCGCGATAAGATATTGGCCAAACGAGCCCATTGTTTCAATTGGCATACCCACACCAAATAACAATGTTTATATTTTGGATAGCAACTTAGAGCCTTGCCGAATTGGCCAAGTTGGTGAAATGTGGGCGGGCGGTGATTGTGTCACCGCGGGTTATTTAAACAATAATGAAT
>JABSRY010000225.1 GCA_013214985.1 Hyphomicrobiales bacterium | reverse complement strand
AAAAGTAGTCAAAAATGACACTTCGAATCTCGAAATATCGAAAACCCGGGAC
This sequence comes from Hyphomicrobiales bacterium, assembly GCA_013214985.1. GTDB lineage: Bacteria > Pseudomonadota > Alphaproteobacteria > Rhizobiales > OSC116 > OCS116. The sequence goes on along the minus strand of JABSRY010000225.1, from coordinate 4,834 downwards.
TTTCAGTAAAAAAGTTTTTTGACAAAACTCTATAATATAAGTATTAGCATAAAAATATATATATGAATTAACCGATTATTACAGCGGAATCAAACATGAATATTGTGATCGTAGAATCGCCTGCCAAAGCAAAAACAATTAATAAATACCTTGGCCCAAACTTTAAAGTATTCGCGTCATACGGTCATGTTAGAGATTTGCCATCCAAAGATGGTTCGGTCGATCCTGAAAATAATTTCGAAATGAATTGGCTGGTAGATGCTGATTCTAAAAAACGGTTAAATGAAATTGCCAAAGAACTAAAAGGCGCTGACAAACTTATTCTCGCGACCGACCCTGACCGTGAAGGTGAAGCAATTAGTTGGCACGTATTAGAAGTATTAAACGCAAAACGCGGGTTAATGAAAAATATTGCGGTTGAACGTGTTGTTTTTAATGCGATTACTAAAAAATCTATTTTGGAAGCAATGGATAACCCGCGTGAAATAGATACGCCGCTAGTTGAGGCATATTTAGCGCGTCGTGCGCTCGACTATCTTGTTGGTTTTTCATTATCGCCCATATTATGGCGTAAATTACCTGGCGCACGTAGTGCTGGGCGTGTGCAGTCGGTATCGCTTCGTTTGATTTCTGAACGCGAACATGAAATTGAAATGTTTGATCGTAAAGAATATTGGACAATTGACGGCAAACAAAAGTCGACTAACGGATCAGAATTTTCGACCAAACTCTGGTCAATTGAAGGGGAGCGGTTAGAAAAATTCTCTATCACAACCGAAGATGACGCAAAATTAGTTGAAAAAAACATTGCTAATAGTGATTTAAAGGTTGTCAAAATCGACAGCAAACCTGCTATTCGTCGCCCATATGCACCTTTTACAACTTCCACGATGCAACAAGAAGCCTCTAGCAAACTTGGTTTTGGTGCATCTCGCACGATGCAAGTTGCGCAAAAGCTATATGAAGGCGTGCCTATAAATGGCGAAACTCAAGGCCTAATAACTTACATGCGTACCGATGGAGTAACCATGACGCAAGAAGCAATAGATGAAGCGCGTATTGTAATCAAGAAAACGATTGGTGATAAATATTTACCACCAAAGCAGCGTTTTTATCAAACAAAGGCTAAGAATGCTCAAGAAGCCCATGAAGCCATTCGCCCTACTTTGTTAGCCCGTCACCCTAATCAGGTGCGTAGTATATTATCAGACGATCAGTATAAATTATATAAATTAGTGTGGTGCCGTGCCTTAGCTTCACAAATGGAAGATGCCAAGTTTGAGCGCACTGCTGCAACATTAGAGACCAAAGGTAGTGATGGAAAAGTTTATGGCTTTAGAGCCACGGGTTCTGTTATGGTGTTTGATGGGTTCTTAAATCTTTATCAAAGTAGTTTTGATGATAAAACACAAGATGAAGATGATAGAAGACTACCAAAGCTGTCTTTAAATGAAACGGTTAAAACTCTTGAGATTCTACCTATTCAACATTTTCCCGAGCCGCCTGCCCGTTTTTCAGAAGCAAGCCTTATTCGTAAAATGGAAGAATTGGGCATTGGCCGCCCTTCTACGTATACATCGACCATGTCTACTTTGCGCGATCGTAATTATGTGAGATTAGAGAAAAAACGCCTAATCCCTGAAGATAAAGGCCGCCTCGTAACAGCATTCCTTGAAAATTTCTTTGAAAAATATGTTCAATATGATTTTACAGCCAAATTAGAGCAAGATTTGGATAATATTTCGGCGGGTAATGCCAACTGGCAAGAGGTTTTGCATAAATTTTGGGTGCCGTTTAATGCGCTTATTCAAGAAACAAAAGGCTTGCGTATCACTCAAGTGCTTGATGCACTTAATATAACGCTTGGGCCGCTTGTGTTCCCTGAACGTGAAGATGGTAGCCACCCAAGGAGCTGTACAAAGTGTGACGATGGTATACTTAGTTTGAAAGTGGGTCGCTATGGTGCGTTTATTGGCTGCTCTAACTATCCCGATTGTAACTTTACACGCCAACTCGGGCAAGGTAACGATGAATCAGCTGATTCTGAACCAAAAGTTTTGGGTATTGACCCAGAAACTAAAATGGAAATTACCTTAAGGCGTGGTCGTTTTGGCCCCTATGTACAACTTGGTGAGCCTGTCGATAAAGAAAAACCAAAACGCTCAACTATTCCTAAAGATGTAGACCCTGCGTCTGTTGAGCTTGAACTTGCTATTGGTTTGTTGCAATTGCCCCGCACACTTGGTAACCATCCTGAAGATGGATTAGTTATTAAAGCTGGCCTTGGCCGTTTTGGACCGTTTATTTTGCATAATAAAGTGTTCGCTAGCCTTACAAAAGGCGAAGATGTATTATCTGTTGGTCTTAACCGCGCGATTACATTATTGGCCGAAAAACGGGCAAAAGTTCATGCGCAATCTATTCCTATTAAAATTTTGGGTGAACACCCTAAACTTGGTGGTGAAGTTGGTATTTATAATGGACGTTACGGGCCTTATGTTAAGTTTGAAAAGGTAAATGCAACTATTGGTAAGGCTACTGACCCCGAAGAAATTACTATGGAAATGGCTGTAGAGCTTATTAAAGCTAAAGAAGCTAAAACCAAAAAGAAACCAACTAAGAAAAAAGCAGCGCCTAAGAAAAAAACTACAGCTAAAAAGAAACCAGCAGCAAAAAAGAAACCAGCCTCTAAGAAAAAGGCTGCTACAAAGAAAAAAACTGAAAAAGTTGCAGAATAATTTTTACAAGATTCTGGGCTTGAAAGACTATAAAATATGAAAAAATCTCACTTCCCTAGTAAAGCGGAAGTTATTGAATATATCAATAGCAGCAATGGCCGAATTGGTAAACGCGACATTGCGCGCGCTTTTGGTATTAAAGGTGACAATCGTACTAAATAAAAACATTTATTACGTGACCTCATAACTGGCGGCGATGTTTCTTATGAGCATCGCGTCTTTAAAAATCCTAAAAACGTGCCTTCGGTTTTTATTTGTGAAATTGGTGCACTTAATGAAGATGGTGACTATCCGCTTATTCCGCTTTCTAGTGAAGTAAAAGACCGCAGCAATATACGGATTATTTTACCCAATAAAGAAGCAAAAAAGTTAAAGCCTGGTGATAAAATTCTTGCTCGGATCAAAAAAATTGGTGCCGAACACGGCATGGAACATTATAGCGCCAAACTAATTAAACAAGTCGACAAATCTGAAAAAACAGATTTGCTGGGTATATTTTACTTTGATGAAGAAGACCGGAATAGTAGAATATCTAAACTTGGTTTTATTGAGCCTGTCGATAAAAAAGACCATAATCAATATCGCGTAACACATATAAGCGGTGATATTAAACTTGAAGATGGAGACTTGGTTAGCTTTGAAACCGCTAAAGAGCGTGGACGACACGCCAAAGGTGCAACGATTACTGAACGCCATGGCTCACCTAAAGGCGAAAAGGCACTTAGTTTAATTGCTTTACACGCTTATGAAATACCGCATATATTCCCAGATGAAGTGATTGCAGAATCCGAGAATTGTAAAGAAATTGCCAATTCAGCTATTGCACGTAATATGCGCGATGACTTAACGCATCTACCGTTTGTCACGATTGACCCTGCCGATGCTAAAGATCATGATGATGCACTATATGCAGAGCCAGACCAAGCCAAAGATAACTTAGATGGTTATAAAATTTATGTTGCAATTGCTGATGTTTCGGAATATATCAAACCATTTTCAGAAATGGATAAAGAGGCATTTAAACGCGGCAACAGTGTTTATTTTCCAGATCAAGTAGTGCCAATGCTGCCTGAACGGATTTCTAACAACCTATGTTCATTGATTGAAAATGAAATTCGACCATCATTGGTTGCAATTATTCGGGTAAATAAAAATGGTAAGAAACTCGGGCAAAGATTCGTCAGGGCATTAATCAAATCTCATGCAAAGCTGAGCTATCAACAAGCTCAAAAAGCTTTTGATGGCGAGCTTGATGCCGCGACTAAAGAAATTTACCCGTTAGCCCTCGCGCCAATTTTGGCAGCATATAAATGCCTGTGCATTGCAAGAGACAATCGCCAACCCTTGGCCTTAGACCTACCAGAACGCAAAATCATTTTGGATGAGAACGGTTTGGTTAAAAATGTTATTGTACCAGACAGATTGGAAGCCCATAAATTAGTTGAAGAATGCATGATTCTGGCGAATGTCGCCGCGGCCGAGGTTTTAGAAAAGCGTGATCAACCGCTCATTTACCGTGTGCATGAGCAACCTAGCCTTGCAAAGGTTGAAGCGTTAAATGATTTTCTAAAAGATTTGGATATAAGCGTAAATAAACAAGATGATTTAGCGCCTGTTATGTTTAACAAAATTTTAGAACATGCAAAAAAGGCATCTAACTCAGAACTGATTAATATCAGCGTTTTACGATCGCAAATGCAGGCTGTTTATCAGCCTGAAAATATTGGTCATTTTGGCCTTAATTTAAGAAAATATGCACATTTCACGTCACCAATTAGACGCTATGCTGATTTAATTGTGCATCGGGCTTTAATCTCTGCACTCAAATTGGGTGATGATGGTTTGACCGAACATGAAATAGAGCGTTTGGACGAGATTGCGGAGCACATCTCCACCACTGAACGACGTGCGATGAAGGCCGAACGCGATACTAAAGATCGCTTGATTGCAGAATTTTTATCCGAAAAGATTGGTGCAACTTTTGCTGCGCGTATTTCTGGTGTCATCCATGTCGGTTTATTTTTAGAATTATCAGAAACTGGAGCCGACGGTTTTGTACCCGTTTCTACCATTAATGGTTATTATCAGTATGATGA
>JABSRY010000224.1 GCA_013214985.1 Hyphomicrobiales bacterium | reverse complement strand
AAATAAAGTCCGCGGGCTTGGTTTTGGTGCGGAAGATTATATGACTAAACCATTCCATAAGGATGAATTAGTTGCGCGTATTCATGCGATTGTGCGCCGCTCGAAGGGCCATTCGCAATCTATTATTAAAACGGGTGATTTAGCCGTAAACTTGGACAATAAAACAGTTGAAATTGATCAACAACGTGTTCATTTGACGGGTAAAGAATATCAAATGCTAGAATTACTTTCTTTACGCAAGGGCACGACCCTTACTAAAGAAATGTTCTTAAACCATTTATATGGTGGCATGGATGAGCCTGAGCTTAAAATTATTGACGTGTTTATATGTAAATTACGTAAAAAACTTTCTGCAGCTACGGGACATGACTATATCGAAACTGTTTGGGGTCGTGGTTATGTGCTTAGAGAATTAGAAGAAGTACCTGTTGAATATAGCGAATCTGCTTAATTTTTACACATTATAGAATTTAAAAAACCCACCTAATTTTAGGTGGGTTTTTTTATTTGTGATAATTTGTAAAACCTATTTTACTAATTTATATAAACCACGAGAGCCTTTTACTGCTTCAAATTTGTCGCAAACACCCATTACAGTTTCGGCAGCACCGAGTAGAAGATAGGCATCTTTTTCCATTTGCATGGCAATTTTATTTAGGACTTCTCTTTTTGTATCTAAATCAAAATAAATTAGAACATTACGACAGAACACAATATCAAAACGGCCAATATTAGTGAAATTCTCTAAAAGGTTACCCTCTTTATAGGTAACCATTTTGCGAATGTCTTCATTTAATACCCAATTTTCGCCTTCTTGTTTGAAATATTTAAGTAATAATTTAATAGGTAAACCGCGTTGTACCTCAAATTGCGTATAGTGACCGACGCTGGCTTTTTGCAAAACACTTTTAGAAATATCTGTCCCTAAAATATCGAATTTCCAACCTGCAACCATTGCTGATTTCTCTTTTAAAGACATTGCAATTGAATAAGGTTCTTGCCCTGTGGATGCTGCAGCGCACCAAATTTTTATACGTTTTCTAGATTTGCGTGCATCTAATAAATACGGAAGCATAATGTTATCAAGATGTTCAAACGGAGTTTTATCTCTAAAGAAAAGTGATTCATTTGTCGTCATTGCATCGGTTACTTCGACTTTCAGATCGGATGAACTAAACTTTTTCATACTTGACACTAGCTCCCCTATCGAATCCATACCTTGGCTTCTCGCCAATGGTTCCAAACGGCTTTTTAGCAAATATTCCTTTTCAGGATTAACGACTAATCCTGACGACGTTTTTAAAAAATTACGTAAATATTCAAAATCTTGGTTACTAATACTCATTACATTTTACCTCGAACTAAACTTGATACCCTAGCGCCTATTTTATTCAATGGTAGTATTTCACTTACCACACCTTTTTGTACTGCAGCACCTGGCATTCCCCAAACAACACTTGTTTCTTCATCTTGCACAATTACTGTGCCACCCTGCTCTATTATTTTTTCGGCACCGCCCGTGCCATCGTTACCCATACCTGTTAAAATAACTGACAAAATTGCTTTTTTGTAAATTTGAGATGCCGTTTCAAAAAGCGGATCTACTGATGGTTTACAATAATTAATTTGAGGGCCGTTATCCAACTTAATTTTGATAGCAAATCCACTACCCGTTAAGCTCATATGCTTACCACCTGGTGCTATATAAATAACGCCGTTTTGTACATTTTCTCCATCTTCGCCTTCTTTGCACTCACGGCCAGTTACCTTTTTTATGTGTTCCGCCAAAATTTTTGTAAAACTCGCTGGCATATGCTGTGTAATAAACACAGGAATATGGTCAATATCCGCAGTTATTGCTTTAGTCAGTTCCAACAATGCAGGTGGACCGCCCGTTGAGCTGCCTATAACAATTGCTTTGGGCATCATTTTTGACGCCCTATGCAATGCAATAGTGGGGGTCTTTTTTATTGCGCGACTAGCTGTTGAAGATAGAAAGTTTGTAGTGCTGACGACGGATAAGGGGCTAGTTTTGCGTATTTGGGGCTTTGGTGCTTGATAACGTGCGCGAGAAGCCGCATTAACACCTGAAATAACTGGCCGCACTGCCGTTGTAGCCTTAAAGGCTGTATTGCGTGCCTCACCAGCTCTACAGGGATCCACAATCCCCCCAAAAACACGTACTTTTTGAATTAATTCAGCTTTAAAATCTTTTGCAGAAGTTAGACTGCCGCTACCTTCTGGCTTTGCCACATAATCAATTGCCCCCAACTCCATCGCTTTAAGGCTGATTTCAGCATTACGCGTTGTTAAGGTCGACGAGATTATAATCTTTGCCGCTGGGTATGCTTTAAGTAATAAAGGTAGAGCTGTGATGCCATCCATTACAGGCATCTCAATATCGAGCAGCACTATATCGGGCTTGTCTTTTGCAATATTATCGACGGCAAGCTTGCCATTTCTATGCGTTGCAACAACGACGATATCCGATACATCTTCTAACCATTTACTAAACAGACCACGCACGACAACACTGTCGTCAACAATCATTACGCTCACTTTTTGGTTAGAGCTGCGGCTCTTTAAATACTTGTCACTCACGCTCATGGTTACTCCAAACATACAAAGCGTTACTCAAAATATAAATTAATATATTTGTCACAGTTCATACACAACTGTGTTAATTGGCTAAATTAAGCCGACTTCTTGAAATTTATTTTCTAAAATTTCTCTATCAAATGGTTTCATAATATATTCGTCAGCACCCGCTTGAACCGCTTGAGCTATATGTGAAATATCATTTTCAGTTGTGCAAAAAATAACTTTTGGCTTATCGCCGTTTTTGCTAGAACGCAATTGAACTAAAAATTCTAATCCGTCCATTACCGGCATGTTCCAATCCAACAAAATAGCTTCAGGCATATCTAAGTGGCACTGATCTAATGCTTGCTGTCCATCTTCTGCTTCTAATATTTCGAAATCAAGTTCTTCTAACACTCTGCGAGCAACTTTACGGATTACACTTGAATCATCAACGACTAAACATGTTTTCATAATAACCTCTTATGCTGCTTGAGACTGCAAGATATCAAGCACTTTATTTACATCCAAAACTACCAATAACTCTTTTTCTAATCTAAAGATACCAGCAGAAACTTGTGCCCATTTTGGGTCTAAATTTGTAGGGTTTGATTCAAAATTCTTTTTATCCAATTTCAAAACTTCACCTACATCATCAATGATTAAGCCGTAACTTTCGGAATTATATTCAATACCAACAGCTATAATTTCATCATTATCTTTTAGGACTTCTAGCCCCAATCTTTTACGCATGTTAATTGCCGTTACAATACGCCCTCGCAAATTAAGCACGCCCTCAATTTCAGTAGCCGATAAAGGCACAGAGGTTATTTTTTCTGGCATAAATACATCTTGAACTTCTAGAATTGGCAACCCAAATAATTGGTTTGCAATTACTACGGTGATATATTCCTGAGTGCCATTTTCATCTATATTACTCATGCTGCCTCTCCTTCTGTCTCAAGTGTTTCTTGTAAAGCAGTCACTAAGCCTTCACGATCGAATTTTGCAACATAATCATAGAAACCAACTTCACGGCCCCTTTTAATTGCACCTGGCGAAATGTGAGACGATAAAGCAACAATCGGTAAATCTTTCAATTTATTGTCTTTGTTCAAGGTTTCTGCAAATTCAAAACCATTCATATTTGGCATTTCAATATCACTAACAATAATATCAAATGCATCAGGCTCGCCGCGTAGAATTTTTAGCGCTTCAATAGGGTCGATTGCGGTAATCACATCATACCCAGCGGCAGATAATACCGGTGAAAGCATATTTCTAAAGAACGCACTGTCGTCTACCAGTAATAAGCGTTTTTGCTTAAAGGCATCGCCCTGTTCGCGCCGCTCAAACCAATCATCAAATGCTTGCGGTAAATAATAACCAACATCCATAATTTCGGTTGCTTGGCCACGAATAAGTGCACTGCCCAATATACCAGGCTGTGGCACATTTATTTCAATGTCCAAACTTGTGTCGATAATATCTAATATTTCGTCGACGACTAAGCCCATTGAACGGTCATCATCTGAGAATACCAGCACAGGCTGACGCCCACTTTTACGCATTTCTTTATGACCTTCAACATATAACAATGGCATTAGTTGGCCACGATACTGCACCAAGTCGCGCCCTGCTGATGGTTCAATATCGGCAATATTTATTTCTTCTAACCTTGTAACCAAGGATAAAGGCACAGCTTTTGGCTGATTGCCGCCCGCTTTAAATAATAGTAATGATGTGGTTTGCTCTGAATATTTTTCTTTTTTCTCTTCAACTTCAACTTCTTCAGCAGATGTACCCATATCATTAGAGATTTGATTTGCCATGCCATTAGGGTCGATGATCATAATCACACTACCATCGCCTAATATTGTATTACCTGAGAACATATCGATATTACGTAACAGGTTGGATTTTGGCTTAACAACAATCTCTTCAGTGTCATAAACACGGTCTACCACGATACCAAAGGTTTGTGGGCCAACTTGAATAACAACTATAAAGCCATTTTCTTGTAAATCATCTTCTGCAGTTGCACTGACTGCATCTTCATCTGATGGTGCTTCAATTTTTTCAATCTTTAGAATATCATCTAAACGAACCAACGGTAATAATTTATTACGCAAACGCAATACGCGGCTATTGTTAATTTTTTCGATACGATGTTCGCTATCACCATGAGCTCTTACCAGCTCAACCACTGCCAATTGCGGGATCGCAAAACGTTCTTCGCCAATACCAACAATTAAGGCGGATACGATTGCCAAAGTAAGTGGGATTTTAATTTTGAACGTAGAGCCTTTTCCCGTAAC
>JABSRY010000223.1 GCA_013214985.1 Hyphomicrobiales bacterium | reverse complement strand
ATCAACCCAATGACTGGTCAGTGAAAAGTGTAGCTTAAATCAATACTAAATCTGTCGCAGATTTGGGGACCACCTTAGGGCTCTGTTGCAAATAGTAATTCAGGCCGAGTATTTTCGAGTTTTCATTGTTTATTTCTAAAAACCAACTAGTGCATTTGTTATTATTCGGATTTCTGCATCAATCTTATTTCCATGCAGCCAAAGTTTAAACTGACCTTTCTTGAACATGTGCATCACTTCAAAACCTTTGATAGTGGCAGGGCCTGCCCCTCACTTTGGGTATAGGCTGTTTTCATGGATTTAAAACCACGAATGAGATTAATCAGACGTTTCAGCCTGCCATGATCTGCTTCAATTCTGTTGTTCAGATATTTAACTTGTCGGTGCTCTAAATCTTTTGGGCATTTACCTTCATTCTTTAATATTTCAATTACTACGCCATATGAAGGCGCTTTATCAGTATCGATAGTTGAGGGCTTTTGCCAGACTTTGGACGCCAGTACCATTTTATACACTTTTCCATCAGAGGTGCATATTTCTGAACCCAACGATAAATTGTTGAATGATCAACAGTAACACCACGTTCATGAAGCATTTCTTTCAGTTCACGATAGCTGATACCATATTTACAATACCAGCGGATTGCCCAAATGATAATATCATATTGGAAATGACAGTGCTTGAATAGATTCATAAAAAACTCAACAAAACTAAAAATTTACATCATGCTTCGATTATTTGCAACAGAGCCACAAATGCCATAATAAGTAAAAATTAGTATTTTATGCCAGAGATTAACTTCTGTTAGTCACTGGCTTTTTGTTGATTTTAAAGTAGAGTTATAATTTATTCTGCTTACCAAGTGAAGATCATCATTACCAGTGCATCATCGCCATTTTCGTAATGTTTGGCAATTGTGCTAACGTGAAAAAAGCCAAATTTTCGATATAATTGGATGGCTTTCTTATTGTTTTTTTCGACATAAATTCTTATGAATGGTCTTTTGCAATGCTTAATTGCATGCCTTAATAAATAAGGCGCTATGCATTTTACGGTAAATTTTTGAACGACAATTATGTTATTGCCGCTTGCCCACGGGCTGAATGTTTTTTGATATAGAGCCGTGTAGCCCGCGAATTCGTCTTTATAGGTCGCAACAAATAAAGTGTGCTTTTTATCATGGATGGCATTCGTAAAATCATCAATACTTAAATTGGCTGGATCATCAGGAAACGCCGTAATTTGGGTGTTGTATATATCACCTAAATCATTAGTATTCGCCAGCTTAATGTTTATATATTTTCCGAATTTCTCATCAAATTTTGATAAATCATACATAAGCGCACCCATTTATATTAGATGCTATTAAACAAAATTTATGTTAAAAAGTAATTAAAATATGACCATTTTGTATATAATTTAATGCAACTTATAGGCTATTAAGCCAACATAAACCCTTTTTTAAACACTAAATTAGACTATATGATTAGGATAAATGGTGACGGTGGAGAGATTTGAACTCCCGACACGTGGATTATGATTCCACTGCTCTAACCAACTGAGCTACACCGCCAAAATATATCGCTTTTATAGTCGGAATCTACAAAAGGTCAACTCGGTATTTTTATAATCTACAAGTTTTCTTTAAAAACCTAGATATTTGCTCATAAATGTTAGTAACTATAGCAAATTATGCGCCATTTATGGTTTGCGTTTATAAAGCCAAACCGTTGCCGGTGGTATATTTTGTGGGATATAGGCTTGCTTTTCGGCTTCGAAACCATATTGCTGTTTGAATGTTTCTGAATAAGGTTGATTAACCGAGTAGGTGAATTGCACAATTTTGCCGTCTTTTTTTAGGACCATATCGAATTGTTCTAAAATATTATTTACTACGCTTTGCGGCAGGCTTTTAAATGGCAAGCTAGATATGATTTTGGAAACTTTACCAACCCCTAAAGCGGTTAAATGTTTTTGTAAAAACTGCACATCGCCATGAATGACATGCGCATCTGGAAATAGTATTTTTAATTTGGGTATAAAGTTGATTTCGTTTTCGAACAGGTAGATATTGTGTGGTGGAATGCCTGCAGCAATTAGCTCTTTTGTGACCACGCCTGTGCCAGCACCGACCTCGACATAAATAGAATTTTGATCGGCCTCTATTGCCTTTACCATAGCACGACAAAGCTTTTTACCACTGGGCATAACAGCGCCAATAGCTTGCGGTGATTTTACCAAGGTTTTGATAAAAGTCGACGCCGCTTTAATTTTATGTCGCATATACAAATTACCTATTACTTAGATTTATACCAACTCGTTAAAACCTGAGTATAGCCGTCAATAGATAATATGTAAGGCATAAATATAGTATTTCAACGATCAAATGATTTATAATTAATCATTCATCGAATGTCATGCCTTGATCTGTCTTAGAAATCCACCCACCGCCGAGCACTTGGTTGCCATCTTTGCCACCATAAATTACACATGCCTGCCCGCCAGAGATGCCCATTTGGCTGTTTTCTAATTCGACATAAATTGACCAATTATTGACTTTTAACTTGGCTTTAGCGGGCTCGGTAGTAGAGCGTAGCTTAACCCATATATCGGTACCGCTTTTGGCGGCATCCTCTACAATGCCATCGCCCAACCAATTTATGTTATGGATGTATATTTTGGTAGCCTCTAATGCGCTGCGAGGCCCGACAATTACCTGATGTTCATCTGGGTTTAAGCGCACTACATAAAGCGGGTCGCCCCCGCCAATACCCAACCCCTTACGTTGACCAATTGTATAACTAATGATGCCTTTATGCTGCCCTAAAACATTGCCTTGCATATCGACAATATCGCCCGCAGTTAAAGCACCAGGGCGGAGCTTTTCGATTACCGATTTATAATCGCCATTTGGCACAAAACATATATCTTGGCTATCGGGTTTATCGGCAACTATTAGGCCATAACGGTCAGCCATTTTGCGCACTTCTGGTTTTGGCAAATGACCGAGTGGAAACCGAATAAAGTCTAGTTGATCTTGGGTAGTTGCAAATAGAAAATAGCTTTGATCGCGGTTTAAATCTGCCGCCCTAAATAGCTTTGCATTTTTCTCATCGCCTCTACGCTCGACATAATGCCCAGTTGCCATGCAATCTGCGCCCAAATCTTCGGCAGTTGAAAGCAAGTCTTGAAATTTAACAGTTTGGTTGCATTTTACGCATGGAATTGGTGTTTCGCCGCGCATATAGCTATCGGCAAAATCATCAATTACTTTTTCTTTAAAGCGGTTTTCATAATCCAATACATAATGCGGAATTTTAAGCAGTTCGGCTACTCTGCGTGCATCATGAATATCTTGCCCAGCACAGCATGCGCCTTTTTTTGCCAAGGCTTGACCATGGTCGTATAGTTGCATGGTAATGCCAATAACTTCATAGCCTTGCTCGTGCAGATAAGCCGCTACGACGCTGCTATCTACCCCACCAGACATAGCAACAACCACCCGCGTGTCTGCCTCGGCCTTTTTAAAACCTAAACTATTTATGCCGTCTTTTTTAAAAGTCGGTAGGTCATAATCTGCTTTGGCAATTACACTGGCTATATTTTCCATTATTCACACGCTTTTATCGGTTTAAATACATAGTTTTAAATTAGATTTCCCACTATATCATATATATTGAGCCACTCGGCAGTTTTTACCCAAAAATGCCTATACATGTCAAATCATTCCTACCTTACATAATTATCACAACAAGAAATACTATATATTTCAAATAGATAACCGTAGTAAATTATTGGCACAATATTTGCTATTAATGTAAATGATAATACAAACTAGCGAAGAGTTTTTAAATGCACAAATTATTTCCGTTGTTAAAGCCTGCACCAAAGCCGATTAGATTACCGTCAGAGAATAGAAACGCCTCTGCCATTAAATCGGCCGATGCGAAGCACTCCGCTGCACAGCTTGCAAAGCATAAAGATAATTTAGAAAAAACTCATGGAAAAAAAGATTTTGATTTTTCGGATTTGATAAAGCGGACGAAACAGCAGCCTGACGCCCAGCAACCCGAAACAAAAAAACTACAAGAAATGATTGCTACAACTGCTATCAATTTGGCTGAAGTAAAGCCGCAAGCAAATGATGTAAAAAATAATCCAACTGAAAAGGTGTTGCTAGAAAGCATTCCTCACCTTAATTTTATTTTTCCAAATGAGAACGAAGAAGTAGCGCTGGAAGAACCCGTGCCAGTTGAGCTTAAGTTAGAAGAGCCGATACCAACAACTGAACCTAAAGAAATTGTAGCGGCACCTGCTAGCGTTGAACAAATTGACAAATTAATTGACCTTATTGGCCACGTAAAAACCACCGATACTGATGTTGAGCATGTTGTTAACATTGCCGAAAATTTAGTAGCCGCAATAGAAATACCCGAAACAAGCCAAAAAGATGAAACATCTATTGTGCATCCTGACAACCAGGAAGTGGCGGATACACTGCTTGAAAAAGGCATAAATGCATCAGATCTAGCTGTTGAAACTAAAGATGCAACGGCACAAACTGAACCTGTTAAAGATATAGTGCAGGCATTATTGGCTAAAATAGTAGATAAATTACAAAGTTTATCTCCAGACGATATTGCAAAATCCAACTTAGTGCCTGAGCAAGTTAAGGCATTGATTGACAAAGTAGAAACAGCGTTAGTTAAGCTTGAAGAAAATGGTTTAACCGACAATTTAAAATCTATCGTTGCCAAGATACAGGAGCATATTGGGAAAAGTGAAGCACCTCAAACCGCGAATGTTAAAGAAATTGCTACCGATGCATTTAAAGGCCTAAATGACGAGGCGCTAAAGTTACCTGAAGATACCTTAAAGCAAATCGCTAAATTGTTATATAGTGATAC
>JABSRY010000222.1 GCA_013214985.1 Hyphomicrobiales bacterium | reverse complement strand
ATCGGCAGCTTGTTTATATCTTTTTTGTGTTAAAAAACTTTGCGCATCGGCATTAATTACATGTGCAGGTTCATCGACAGCCAAAACACCCGCGGTCGAACCACAAGAATTTAACAATGCCAACAATAACAGCATACCAGAAAACTTTAAAAATCGCATATAATTCCCTTAATTCATTGGGTTTGTTCTACATACCCATAAATACTATATTTACATATATTATTAAAATAAAAAATGAGCAACAAAATAGTGAATTTTTACCGCATCCACCCGTTATTTCATTTATTAATTCTATAAAGTTCAATCGTGGCTATTTCGCGTCAAAAAGGCCTAAATAGCAAAAAAACACCGAGCCAACGGCCCGATGTTTTTGCACAAGTAGAGTTACCCCATACTATATTTTTAGTTGTTTTGACGTCTTAAAAATGCAGGAATTTCAAGATTTGTTTGAGCATCACCTGCGTCGTCCGTTTTGTGAGGTGCCACTTCTGGCGTTCTCAATTTTGGTCTGGCTTGCACTTGTGGTTTAGGCGCTTCTTCAACTTGGTGTTGAGCACCGTCTACTAAACCGTTGTCACGGCGGCCAAGCCCAACATTTGCCAAACGATCGAAGAAACCGTTACGTTTAGGCGCTTCATGAGTTTGACGTTCTTGTGGTTGAGCTTCAATTTTTGTTTCACGGTGATTAACACCATTGGCTTGGCGAATTTCGCGTTGTGCCATTGGAGAAAAATCATCCGTTCTTAGCGCATGTGCTGGGCTTTGTTGTGATAAATTTGCACGCGGTGTCGTATTACCAAGGTTACCCGCCACGCGACTTTGTGCGTGGTTAGATAATGGCGCTGTTTGCGCTTGAGCTGGGTTTCTAATTGCTTGACGAACTTCTGCAGGGCGTTGAGGCGTAAATCCATTGGTTTTTGGTGCAGGCATGGCTGCTTCAATATTTTCAGATCTTTCTAACCGAACACCCGCTTTTGCCACGGCATCTTCTGCATTCATGCGGCGTACTTCAACATTATCACGTTGAGGCTGAATTGTGTTTTGAGCAACAATAGCTTCTGCAACAGGTGCTGCCGTTGAATTACTCGATGCTAAACTAGATGCGGCAGATGCAGCATTAGCAATATTTTTGTTATTTTCATCAATTAATTTTGCGCGTTCATCCGAATCAATTCCCGTTGCTACAACAGAAACCCGCATAGCGCCATCTAATGAATCATCAAATGTTGCACCTAGAATAATATTAGCTTCTGGGTCGACCTCACTACGAATGCGCGATGCCGCTTCATCCACTTCATATAGTGTTAAATCGCTACCGCCAGTAATGCTAATAAGTAGGCCTTTAGCGCCCTTCATAGAAACATCATCTAATAACGGGTTAGAGATAGCCGCTTCAGCCGCTTCAATCGCACGTTTTTCACCAGACGATTCGCCCGTACCCATCATGGCTTTACCCATGTCTTTCATAATAGAACGTACATCTGCAAAGTCTAAGTTAATAAGGCCTTCTTTAACCATCAAATCGGTAATGCCAGATACGCCGCTCATTAACACTTGATCGGCCATAGCAAATGCATCAGAAAAAGTTGTATTTTCATTCGCAATGCGGAATAAATTTTGGTTCGGAATAACAATTAAAGTATCAACATGCAGTTCAAGCTCGGCAATGCCGCGCTCGGCAATGTCCATACGGCGTGCGCCTTCAAACTGAAATGGCTTAGTGACAACACCCACTGTTAAAATATCTAATTCGCGTGCTGCGCGAGCAATAACAGGTGCTGCGCCTGTTCCTGTGCCGCCGCCCATGCCTGCGGTAATGAAGCACATATGCGAGCCATGCATGCAATCGGCAATATCTGGCAAGCTATCTTCTGCTGCTGCTGCACCAATTTCGGGGCGAGAGCCTGCGCCTAAACCTTCGGTAATCATTGTACCCAGTTGAATTTGGCGCTCAACCTTAGATTTTGCCAATGCTTGAGCATCGGTATTCGCAACCACAAATTCAACACCTTCAAGGCCTTGCTCTGCCATGTTATTAACGGCATTGCCGCCTGCGCCGCCAACACCAAAAACGGTGATACGGGGTTTCAATTCCCTTAGTTCGGGCATTTGGATATTAATTGTCATTACCAACCTCTACTCTGTAATTTTATACTTGTGCACCTAATAGAGCTACCCTAATATGGTTATCAAAGCGTTAATTATGTGAATTTTTACAGCTTATTAAACCTATTTTTTAATTAGAATTTAACAAAGAAATACTTTCATGGCCCTCTATTTTTCAACTATGTTTGTGCCTGTACTAGTTTTATTATGGGTGCGTTTTAAACTCTTAAAAACTAAAACACCCCTTATTTATCCATCAAAATATAGTTTTTTATATATATTCTTTATATTGGTCACTGCCATTGCATCATCATTAACTCAATTGTATTTACATTCGAATGAGATCCATTCATCAACCTATTATATTTATGCATCGATACTAATATTGGGTGCATTATCTTTAATTGCGGTTAATTATGCAACGATGTGCAACCAAGCCTATTCTATAACCGCGATTTCTCGTGATGATTTTTTTAAAGCAATAGACGCAGGCCTTGTAAGAGAAAACATCACCAAAAGTGAAATTAACTGCAAAGCAGAGAATTTTAAGTCTATACGGCTGGAGCCTTTGGGTCTAATTCTACATTACGGGCATAGTGGTTTCAGCAACCAAGCTAGCTTTAGAGTGATTAATGCTAAAGACACCATTTTCAGTAAAAAGCTAAAAGAACATATTGGAAGTTACATGTTAAACAATCAAACAACAAACACCCCCAAAACTGCAAAATTATGTTTACTTCTAGCGACTATATTGGGTGTGTCTTTTATATCTGCTGTAGTTCTTCTATAAATATATTACCAAATAAAACTCTACTGGCAGGTTTGGGTACAAGGTGAAGTTACAAAGCGATATGACAAATTCAATATTTTATAACGACCTAAAAGCTGCACAAGCTCTCCTTTACGATTTCATTAGTGTTAGAATATCTAATATATCTGAGCGCAAAGAAAGTGTCGAATATGGCGCTGGTTGCTATCAGATCAATGGCCGCAACGCCGTTATCCGCAGTGCTAAAATAACGCCTAAAAAAATTGGCCAATTTGTTGCTATTTGGCAACGAAATGAACACGGCATAACGGTTGCTTATAACAGCCAGGACGATTTAGACTTAATGATTATAAATTGTAGAAACCGCGATTTATTTGGGCAATTTATATTTCCCAAAGCGGCATTGGTTAAGCATACCATTATTATTGATGACCACAAAAAGGGTAAGAATGGCATGCGGGTTTATCCGAAATGGGATAAGCCGCTCAATGCACAAGCTATCAAAACACAAAAATGGCAATTAGATTATTTTTTAGATTTAACGTCAAACAATATTGATTTAGAACGTGCAAAAACACTCTATTCAATATAATTTAAAAGTTATTTTTAAGCCAGTTGCCCATCCGAGAAAAATAGCCGCTATTGGCTGCAATTTTTTGCTCTTGCTCTGCATTTGCAATGCTAACCGCTAAAGGCCGTGAGCCTGCATAAGCAAGTAAGCCCGTTGCCGTTGCAAATGATGTATCACTATAATCGCTATTTAGGCCCGCTATTCTAAGCGGTTTACCGTTGCGAACTTGGCGGCCTAAAATACGCGCGGCGATTTCTCGTACACCTGTTAATTGGCTAGCACCACCTGTAAGCACCACCCGATGCCCTGCAACATCGCCGTAACCGCTGGCTTCTAAACGGTCTCTAATAATTTCAAATATTTCTTCAATGCGCGGTTCAATAATGCCTGTTAAAATAGATTTTTCAATATCTTGCTGTTCCCAATCTTCTTCGCCCAACATCGGGATACTAATTAATTCACTATCATCTGCTGCACTTGCAATTGCGCTGCCATGCATTATTTTAGCCCGTTCGGCATGGGCAATTTGCGTGTTAAGCCCGCGTGCTAAATCTATCGTTACATTTTGTCCGCCAATCGCAATCATATCGGTATAAATAAACTTACCTTCAAAGAAAACGGCAATAGAGGTTGAGCCTGCGCCCATGTCAATACAGGTTACGCCAAGCTCCATCTCATCTTCTACCAAGCAAGACAAACCAGATGCATAAGCAGAAACCACAAAATCCTGAATTTTAAGATGACATTTTTCAATGCATAATTTTAAATTACGCAACGGGCCAACATCCGCACTAACCACATGCATATCAACACCCAACACATCACCAAACATGCCCCTAGGGTCGGTAATACCACGGTTACCATCCATCGAAAATGCAACGGGTACCGTATGTAAAATAGCGCGGTCTAGTTGGTGGCTTTGGCGCACACCTTCTTGCACCACATTATGCATATCCATTTCAGTAACTTGTTCAGCCGCGATTTGCATTTCAATATCATAGATATCGCTACGAGCGCGACCACCCGATACATTTACAATCACTTCTGAAACCCGAACATTGGCTTCATTTTCGGCAGCGGCAACCGTCGCGCGAATAGACTGTTCGGCAAGCTCAATATCCATAATATTGCCTGCTTTAATACCATGTGCACGTTTATACCCAACACCCAACACATGAATTTGATGCCTAGCACCGCGCATACCTGGCCAGTTATTAGAATGACCAATCTTAGCAATGATACAAGTTATCTTACTTGTTCCGATATCCAAAATAGTAACAAAAGGCTGTTTGCTTACATTTTTCTGCATGGTTGGCATTTCAATTATAGTCATGATCAGTTACTCTTTTTACTATTTTTACTATTTTTTTCGGCAATTTCTTTGGCTTCAAAATATGTCACCGCTGTTGCATCGTCCATTTCAAAGCGCACTCTATCTTTTAAACGAAAATCAATAACATTTATGCCA
>JABSRY010000221.1 GCA_013214985.1 Hyphomicrobiales bacterium | reverse complement strand
GCTCTTATGAATATATTTGCTCATGCGAACATTCTACGCCCCAAGGGGCGGGGAATTGAACCCTAAAAATGATTAAACTAGAAACTGTTACAATCATTCCATTTTCTCATCAAATTTCAGGAACGACCCCAAACATTGACGGTTACAGTATTGTCTATGGCTCAAGCGGTTTATTAAAAGTTGCACATGCTGAAAACTGGTTTCCTGCAGGATGGGACGGCGTAAATTTTCAAATAGACGTCGCACATAATCATCTAGGAAAGATGATGCTAAACCATGCTGCCATAAAAACAAAATGGTCAGAAGCATATAAAGTTGCGTTAGCCAAAGAGTGGCAAAATATATTTATTAGACCAATCTCCGAAACTAAGGAATTCCCAGGGCAAACATTTAGCCTAAATAATTTGTACGTCTGGATAAACAAGCTTAAAAACACCGACTATTTTATAGAAAATGATAACGATGCAATCATTGGCCCTGTATTAAACATTGGTAGGGAATGGCGTATTTTTATTATAGATGGCGAACAAGTAACAATGTGCCAATATGCAAATAGGGGTCAGTCAGATCGCATAGCACAATGCCCTGAAGCAGTACTAAATTTTTTAAAACAGGCATTGAAAATTTATCAACCCGCATCATGTTTCGTAGTAGATGTGGCCGAAGTCTTCATTAACAACACTATTGAATTGAAAATCATAGAATTTAATTCAATTAATTCAGCTGGTTTTTATGCTTGTGGTATTGATGTCATTGTAGATCGTTTAAGTAAGTTCGCCATCAAATCATTTTCTTAGATGCTCGAGTTACTAAATAAATTCCTAATATAATTGGCAACAAACCAATATAGTCCCCAACAGGGATTTGCTCATCAAATATAAGCCAACCGTAAAACAAACCAATTGGTGGCATAATAAAGTGCAAACTAGAAGCCTCGGCGGTGCCTTTTTTCTTTATTAAGTTAAACCATAAAATAAAACTTAGCCCAATAACCACCACCAAATAAAACATCGATGCCACAAAGTTAAGCTCAAACCAAATTGTCGGCACATTTTCAAATAATAAAGCAGGTATATAAAGCGCGATAGCCCCCGCCATATTTTGCACACAAAGGCTTAACCAAAAATCTGTTTTGCCGTTTAACTTCGTAAATAGAAATGTAGCAGCGCTAAAACTAACCAGCGCAAAACATAGCATACCAATAATATATAACGGCACACCATCTACGCTAACTCGGCTTTGTAATATATAAGCAACTCCAACAAACCCAAGGATAACGCCAAATAACTTCCGATAGCTAAAAGCCGATTTTATTAAAATAAACTGCGCTATTGTTACCAATACGGGGTTGGCACTAATAATAGTGGCAACTAGACCAGAAGGCGTACCCTCAATGCTTAAACTATACCAAGCAAAACCTAAATAACCCGCATTATTAAGCAAGCCCAAAATAGTTAAATTTAATATTTGGCGTTTGCTTAACTTGGCCAATTTGCCAAATATAACGCACATTATAAAAAAGAAAATAGAGGTTAGCAAAAACCGCGTAGCCAAAAACCAAAATGGTGTCCAAAATTTAAGCCCATATTTGGCGGCTGCAAACGCCGATGCCCAAACAAGGCAAAATACCAAAATCATCAGACTAGATTTAAAATCAAATTGTGCAATTTTTTGAGAAAAATTATTATTTTTCATTATCATTCCTCTAATTACCGCGAGGCTAACATATAAATTAAAAATTAAAATATCAATATTATAAATATAAGACCCAAAAACTAGAGCCGCAAATAAATTGCAAAGATATTCAAGGCGGGTATGGAGGAAGTGGGCGAATAGCCCATGACGAAATACCCAACGCCGAAGATCAAAGCAATCAACAAATAGCCAAATAAATTGCAAAGATATTCAAGGCGGGCATGGCGGAAGTGGGCGAATAGCCCATGACGAAATACCCAACGCCGAAGATCAAAGCAATTTAGCCTTTAAGAACATGAAACTTTTTAGTCTCTTCGTTACCTATTAAAACCACACCGCGGTCTAGGTCAAACCAAGAGCCGACGAGTTCTAGCTCATCATTGTCTAAAGCTTCTTGCACAAATTTAAAGCTTCTAAGGTTTTTCAAACTTAACAACACGTTTTCTTGTTCTAGTTTGCGCAATTGGTCACGCTCGGTCAGTCCGTGACTGCATTCTTGAATGTCAGTGCTAATTTCTTTTATCATGTCCATCCATTGATGGGTAAAGCCACGGCCAGTTTCCTCATTCATCTCGGCAAACGCATCTTTATTTTCATAGGCGGCTTTAATACCACCGCAATAGCTATGCCCCATCACAATAATGAGTTTAACTTTAAGCTCCGTAACCGCATATTCAATTGCAGCACTGGTACCATGATAACCCGAATCAAGCTGATAAGGCGGCACAAGATTGGCAACATTACGCAGCATAAATAAGTCGCCAGGTTTTGAGTTAAATATTTGCGATGAGTTAACGCGGCTATCGCAGCAAGAAATCATTAAAATTTCGGGGCGTTGGCCTTTTTCTACAAGTTCCTTAAACAATTTTTTTTGTTTCGGGTAAATTTCCTCACGAAACTTTGCATAACCATCCAACAGGCCAGAAAACTTATTTTTACTCATATCTATCCTCATTCAATATTCACCCTGCTTATTTTAAACAAAAATATAATATTGCTCAAGGCTTTATCAGGCTGTAGCGGATAATTTTTAATATCAATGAATGAGGTTGGCTTTATTTTTCATCTATAAACGCTAATAACCCGCCACCAACCATTAAGAACCCGCCCGATACTCTATTGATAATCTTAGAAGATTTGAACAACAACTTCTTCACAATAGTGACTGTAACTGTCCACGAACTGTCAAAAAACATAGCAATAACAAAGAATGTAGCCGACATTAAAGCAAACTGAGCGGTAACAGGTTCTGCAGGGTTTAAAAATTGCGGAAAAAATGCCCCAAAAAACAATAATGATTTTGGGTTAGAAATAGAGACAATAAACCCCCGTAAAAATATTGCAGTAGGGTTGGGAAGCTCAGCCTTAACGTCGCTAAAATCGGTATTAGGCGCCGTCCATGTTTTATAGCCAATATAAATTAAATAAACCACGCCCGCCCATTTTATAAAGGTTAACAAGTTGCCCATATTCTCTAATAGAGCCGACAAACCAACAGTTACCAAGATCAACAAAATAGCCAAAGCAGCAAGGGAGCCTGCTACCGTTACTAACCCAATTTTTACACCATGCTTAAGCGAGTTGGCAATGATAATAGAAACACTCGGCCCTGGCATAATGATTAGAATAGTACAAGCAATACAAAATGTAATATAAGTAGAAAAGTCCATAAATTCTCCGTTTTATTTTAATTTATCTACTAAATAATTTTTATCAATCAAAAACAATTGATTGATAAACAATAAAAAAGCCACCCCGCTTATCAGTTCAGGGTGGCATAGTGCTGAGATTCTATCTAATTACATAAAATTACTACAAGCTTAATGTCTATAACTGGCTTCCTTACAGACTGTCGGTTTAAAAAAACCGCTTATAATTCTATATATTATATAATATCCTATGGCGAAAATGCTAACAAGTCCCATCAAAATAGGCATAATATTTAGTAAATATGGGTGATATTGCACCCAATTTGAATCCATGTTTAACAAATATAAAATTGTTATAAACAAAATTGATACAACAATGGGTACAGACGTAAACACCATTTTTACTATAGGTGTTTTAGAGTTTTTATTTTTTTTAGTTTCTATACGCGGTTTCATTGTTTGACCTACTATGTTTTTATGTTTTCCTAAATGTAATATGATATAAGAATAAGGCGGCTATTTGCTGCAAATATGATGAAACCAAGAATTGTTTATGGCAATATTGTGTCCCTCATCACTTAAATTAAACCGAGACTTCAAAATGTGCCGACTTTTAGCCTATCAAGGCGAACCCAATTATCTTTCTCATCATATTTTTGAGCCAGAGCATTCGCTAATCGATCAAAGCCACCACGCCACCAAAGGCAAAATGGCAGTAAATGCCGACGGCTATGGTTTGGCTTGGCAAAGCGATAAAAACGATATCGCATTATTTAAAGATATTCTGCCCGCTTGGGGTTGCGATAATTTGCACAATATCGCCTATCATACAAAATCCCCAACTTTCATCGCACATGTAAGGGCATCTACGCAAGCACCCGTATCTCGGTTAAATTGCCACCCCTTTAAACAAGATGGTTGGGTTTTTGCACATAATGGGCAAATTAATGAATATCCAAAAATTCAAAGACAAATAGAAAACGCACTACCCGATCGGTTGTTTCATGCAAAGCATGGCCAAACAGATAGCGAAACCATATTCCTAAGCCTGCTAAACCATGGCTTCGACGCAAACCCATTAAAAGCAACAAATAGCTTTATATCTTCTATCGAACAGCTCGCGGGTCAAAAAAACATAAAAATCCCTGTCGTTTTAACCGCCGCCCTGTTTAAGGATAATACTTTAGTGATGATAAGATATGCCTCAAAGGGCAGAACGCCGCCTAGCCTGTTTAAAAAGCAATGTTTGCAAGGTATTTGTTTTGCATCCGAGCCTTATGCCAATGATGGTACATGGCAGCCAGTGGTAGAAAACAGCATCACCATTTGCGTTAAAGATGAATCGATTCAAAATATTAGACTGGTTAGTTAAACTATTGATTCAACTTTTATTATGTCATTATGAGTTTTAGGATTATTAAAGTTGTGTCTATGATTTTTAGCAAAATTGAAAATCATTTTCGTACAAAAGCCAATTTTAATATTTAGAGTCATATCAGTAGTTTAGTATATTAAACTAATGCATAGATTCAACTTCAGTGATTCGCTAAAAATATGCCAATAATCAAAATTGTTTGAGTCAAATCAGAATCTTATAAC
>JABSRY010000220.1 GCA_013214985.1 Hyphomicrobiales bacterium | reverse complement strand
AGTGGCAGAGTTTTACTCCGCCCGCAGTAATAAAACATTACCGCCTCTGTGGACTAGTTTTGCATTGCCGTTTACATCTATTAGATGTTTTAACTAATAAGTGTGATGTGTTAACCGATGGCCATTGAAGCATAGATTTTAGCAAATTACGCCAAAGTACGACATAATATGTTGTGTTTGTGGACAACTCAAGATCAATTAAGATAAGGATTACAAATACTTATTACTAAGTGAAGTTTCCAAAATAAATTGCATTAGAAAAAGTTGTTTGAAGTAAGTTAGTAGCTCAATAGTACTCGGGTACTTCATTTATACGTTCATGCGGGCTGCGCCCTTTTCACTGTTAGCATAATTGCGACCGATAGGGAGTACCTTTAGGTACGTGCGCGCTTAAGCACTTGCCTTCCGCGCGTTGGTTAATCTTTTCCCGTCACTTATGCTTTAGATCGCGCTCGCTGAAATTCTGGGTGCTTTGGGGGTGATATTATCCTTTCATCTCAATTCATATTGCTAATTTACAAGCTCGATGTTAGGTTGATATTGGATTGATTCATATGGGTTGATCTGGGGTTTAGTATCCTCTGCACGTTGTGGTCGTATCCACCACAAATGATACATCATCTCGACTTTGGTCGGGGTGATGACGTTATACAATAAGCTAACGCTAAAGGCGTCATGGCTGACTTCGTGCAGCATACTAACACCCCGACTGCCAGATTTATCTGGTGGTCATTTATTTTTTAAATTAGGGGGATGTAATGAACGATAATGTTTTTTCACCAACAAAAATGGCGCAACATCATATACAATATGCGTTGAACGAATTGTTTGATTATCGGCAAGAATT
The DNA here is from genome assembly GCA_013214985.1 of Hyphomicrobiales bacterium. Classification (GTDB taxonomy): domain Bacteria; phylum Pseudomonadota; class Alphaproteobacteria; order Rhizobiales; family OSC116; genus OCS116. The sequence continues at coordinate 4,118 of JABSRY010000220.1, read as the reverse complement.
TGGAGAATTGTTAGATGAAAAAACCATCAAACGCCTAGCAGAAGTGCTTTATGATTTTAAACGTGCTGTTATAATTGCCGAAATTATGCTTAGTGAGGCGTCATATATAATAGAGGCAAAAAATCATGATTGAAATTATTCATGATAGTAAACCCTCGCCATTTTCACCCCGTTTGGCAATTCGGCAAGCATCGATAAATGCCCATTGGTATATTAATAACCCAAATTACACACCAACTTTAAAGGATATAGAAGGCTTTAAGGCCGCTTTATTGCAGATTGAACGTACTAAAAATAACATAAAAGATATTATTACTATTTTAGAAGTGCACTATAAATTGACCCAATATGCACAACCTATTTACAATTTTGAAGGTGATGATAAATTAGACTGGTCTGATTAGTTTCAACCTTATTTTGCCTTTTTTGCTTGGTAAAACCCTCGTAATAAAGGATTATTTATGTTTGCCGCTCACACTTCAATTGGATATTTATCAACTAAACTTGCTCTAAAATATTCTTCTCATCAAGAAATGCGAAATAAGGCATATTTTTTTGGTGTTTTGGGTTCGGTTTTTCCAGATATTGATTTGTTTTGGTTTTATAGTTTGGGGCAGCGGGCTGTTCATCATCATAATTATATTACCCATAAACCTTTGGCATGGTTGCTGATAATTATACCCGTAATTACTTATTTGCTGGTTAAAAAATCTAAATGGTCAATTGTCGCCATTTGTTTTTTTGGCAATGTTATGTTGCATATAATTACCGATACAATTGTTGGGAATATTCATTGGTTATGGCCGTTTGTAAAGGGCGGAACAACGCTTGTGGCGGTTACGACACGTCATGATTTTTGGGTTTATAATTTTTTAGACCATTGGACATTTAATATAGAAATTGGCATTATATTATTTACATTATATATACTGATAAAATCAATTTCAAAATCATCAATTGATTCAAAAATATAGCGTAAGTCTTTGATCTTAAATGCCATGACGGGATAAAGTTTGTTCAATATGAGCTGTGTATTCTGTGCCGCATAGTAAAATATGAACTAGGTTTGGGTAAATATTATAAATGTCTTTTCTTAGTTCAAAAAAACCATCATCAATTTTATGTTGGTTTTGGTAGGCGTTAAAAAAATCATCGCCTAAGCTATTATGCATGGTTACATATGCCAGTTCAATTTCTGGGTTTGCATAGTATAATGCGGGGTCTATAAAGCCTTTTAGTGCATCGCCATCCGACAATATATTGCCATACCATAAATCACCGTGGATTAGGGTAGGGGGGTGATTGTCCAAAATTAAGTCAGCTAATTTATCCGCCAATTTATCAATTCTTGAACGAAATTCAGCTGTTATTAGCTTTTGTTGATAGCATGAATCCGCAAAATATATTAGTCGGTTATCTCTAAAAAACTCAACCCAATTATTTGAAAAACGGTTTGGCTGCATTAAACAACCGATTAAACTATCATATTCAAAGCCAAATTTTGCGGCCTTAATTTGGTGTAATTGTGCTATTTGGTTGGCAATTTCTTGCTCGGCTTCTTGGTGGTGTCCAAGCGGAATATGTGCAATATAATCCATCAGATAAAGTTCATCATCCACATAATATACCTTAGGTGTGGTTAAGAAACTGAGTCCGTTTAAATGCTTAAGCATTTGATGTTCAAGGTTAAAATGCTCTCTGATTTTGGGTTGACCCAGTTTTGCAATCAATGGGGTACGTTGTTTAAATTCGAGTTTATAAATAGAAAGATTATAGCTTTCGGCAATGTGTTGATGCCTTATCGGCTTTTCACCAATAATTTGCGTAATCTTCTGATATTCATTTAGTATATTCATATTAACATCAAAAACTATCATAGGTCAGATATGTTGACATATCCAATTTCTTTCTTAGAATAGCTTCATATTCGTAAATTGTCACCGAATTGTTGGAGAATTACATGATATATGCAGATTTAATTTTTGGTTATGGTTTTTATATTGTCGCGACCGTTGGCACGCCAGGGCCTAATAACATTATGATTGCAGCATCGGGTGCTAATTTTGGCATTAAGCGTTCTATACCGCATGTAATGGGCATTAATTTGGGTTTTATTTTTATGCTGTTGGTAATTGGCATGGGTTTGGGCAAATTATTTACACTTTACCCAATTGTGCACGATGTTTTGCGTTATGTCGGGGCGGCGTTTTTACTATATCTGGCGTATAAAATTGCCACTTCTAAAAATACATCTTCAAACGCTAAAGAAGCGGGTAAGCCATTTTCGTTTATACAAGCTGCAGCATTTCAATGGGTTAACCCAAAAGCATGGGTAATGAATATTGGTGCGGTAACCAGTTTTATATCGATAGGCGGAGATAAATTTGCCGAATTAAGCATTATGGTGATTTTAAACTTAACTGTGGCTTTGGCATTGATTTTTGGCTGGTGTTTATTTGGTCGCGAAATTGGTAAATTGCTAAAATCTGACCGTGCATTTAAAATATTTAATTATTCTATGGCGGGGTTATTAGTGGCTACTGTATTTACAATATTTGTTTAATAATTATCAAATATATATGGGGGAATCTATGAAAATAAGTTATGAAATTAAACCAATTAAATCTGATATTAATAAGGTATATCATGGGCTTGGAGGTTTTAACGAACCTGTGTTCGGTAATATGGTTATTGAAGAATTTGGTTGTTTTTTACGGGATGAAAATCAGGTCATATTAGGTGGTGCAACAGGGGAGTTAGTTGGTAAAGTTGCACTGGTTGAATATGTGTGGGTGGAAGAAAAATTACGCGGGCAGGGGTATGGGTATAAAATTTTTGATGTGCTAGAAAATAGTATAAAAGACAAGAATATTACTGAAATCCATTTAGATACATATAGCTTTCAAGCTGCTGGATTTTATGAGAAAATGGGTTTTAAAGAGGTTGCAAGATATTGCATGATGCGTGAAGAAAAAATTGATAAAATATTTTTAATTAAGCAACTAATTTTGTAAAGTGAACAACATTGTACGTTCGGTTTTAGAAAGTAAAGCCAATGAATTTAATGGGTTAAACGAATTTTCGACAATAATTTCGGGTTGACTTTCGAACGCCTCTTCTTGGTTTGTATTGAGAGAATTGCGTTTAATTTCATCGACTTGCTTCATCATATTGCCAATAGTTGCAAGTTTTTCGGTTTGTTTAGTAATGACCGTATTTTTTTCTACTTCAACATTCTCTGTCGGTTGTAAATCTTTTTCGATATTTTCTGGTGTCGAAACTTGGCGGGCAACAGTATCAATTATAATCTTTTCTTGGGCGAATGCTTCGTCGAATGCTCGAGCGGGATCGACTAAATTTTCATCAATTTCTTGTTGTTGTTCGTGCATTGTATGTTCGATTTTGAACATTTTTTTAATGCGGCCTGCTGGCCCTAATTTTGTAACTTTAGGGGCGGTTTCTGCAATTTTTTGGTTGTTTTCGGCTGTTTTTAATGCGTTTTGAGCTTGTTTTAGCTCAGTTTTGACGCTTTCAAGCTCGTTTTCGACCTTTTTGACATCGATTTTTGGTGTTTTTTCGTCGATTTTTACAGTTTTTTGTACTTTATCGATAGATTTGGGTAAAAATTTCTCGAAGTCGACGGGTATATCTTTAGACAGATTTTCTAACTCGCCCATAAAATTTAGGCCATCTTCAAGCTGAATATTTAAATCTGACTGTAGTTTTTCTAATTTATTTAACTCGGATGAAATATAGAGAATATTACTAATAATGACTTTATCGACATTTCGTTCGGCTAATTGTTCTGCGATGTGAGTTAAACTTTTTTGTTGCTTTTTTAAACTTGAGCGAGATTGTACGCCCGCGAAATTCATAATTGTTTGAATTTTTGAAAAATGTATCGGATTTTTTATACCCGCCCATTTTAAGCTATTGATTGTGGTTTGTTTAAATTGGCTAAAAAGATGCGCAAAATGATTTTTTTGTTTATCATCATTAAAATTTTGTTCAGGAACATCGACCGCAATTTCAACTTTTTTAGAATTGGTATTATCCGCAACTTTTTCGATATTCTCAATATTTTTATGGGGTATATGAGCAGGGCGATCGGCTATTTT
>JABSRY010000022.1 GCA_013214985.1 Hyphomicrobiales bacterium | reverse complement strand
AACACTATAAATTTGGTTGGTAATATCATTGCGCGTAGTGAGATTAATCTAAGCGCAGATAAAGATATCGATATTTCTAATTCGGTACTTTACTCAAAAACTGGACAACTAAAAGCTAATGACAATCTAAATATTGATAATTCTATTATTGCGGCGGCAGATCAACTCATTGTTCAAGCATCTAAAATAGATGTCAAAGATAAGGTGAATTTTCAGACTGATAAATTAAAATTAACAGCGCAGGATCTATTGTTAAACTCAGTATTTAACATCGCAGATGCAACCTATAATATTGCTAATAATTTAACGGTTGGTGTAGATGGCGGTATTCTATTCACGCAGACCGACTTGAATATCACCAATCAAATTAGCAATGGTGGATTAATTAAATTTGCTGGGCATGCTAAGCTTACCACAAATAACTATATTGCTTCGATAACAGGCACTCTTAATGCTCAGAGTGTAAATGTTAATGTTAGTAATCTGTTTGATAATAAGGGTAGTTTCTTAATTGCCAACGACCTGATATTAAATAATACCGAGCAATTCACTAATTCGGGTAAATTTATTAGTGGTGATATTAACCTAACCAATATCACCAACCTGTTGAATAGTGGTCAATTTATTAGCCTTGGTGAAATTCAAATAAATGCGGACAACTTAACCAATAATGGCTTAGTTCAATCCAATGGTGGCAAGCTTGATCTCACAATCAGCAACTTATTGCAAAATGACAGTGGTGGAATATTGACCATTAATGGCTCTGGGTACATATCTTCAAGCGATTTCAAGAACCATGGCATTGTAAATGTTAAAGATAACTTAACCGTTCAAAATGCCAATATTATCAATTCTGGTAAAATTATCAGCAACGCTGATTTACTGTTCAATGCTTCTTCATTATTAAATTCCGGCATATTATCTGCTGAGAATATCGGTTTTGAATTTACCAATAATTTTAACAATCAAAACTTGATTGCCTCGCAAAATCAAATAAACATTACTGCTAATGACATTACAACATCTAATGAATCGCAAATTTATTCTGCAAGCAACCAAATGGATGAAAATGCCAATGTCATCAATGCAGATATTAATTTTGCAGCCGATCATAACCTTGATTTACAAGGCAAAATTATTACCGCAGGAAATCTGAAATTTACCGCTGGCAATGACGCTACATTTGGTAATGTGGCATTAGCAGCAGGCGATGGTATATTTAATATCGGTAAGCATTTGTCGATTAGCGACGCAATTTTACAATTTAGTGATGATGTTGCATTAAATGCTCAGCATGTTGAGCTTGGTAAGAATTTCAGTCTAATAGCCAATAAGCTGGATGTGGTGGCAAAAGATTTTAGTCTGAACAGCCTACTGAATTTTGAGAATGCCAGTTATGCAATTGCTGATAATATTACCATTAAACAGGATGGTGGCTTATTGTATACTGCAGAAAATTTACATTTGACTGGTGATTTGATCAATCATGGGATGTTGCAATTTGTGGGCGATGCCGATATTAGCATTGCAAATTATTTATCATCTGGTGCAGGTTATATTAAAGCGAATAAGATTACTGCAGTAATTAATGGCAACTTTAACAATGGTTCAAAATTCATTTCTGACAATGAGTTGAAATTAGAGTTATCAGGCGGCACATTCCAGAATTCTGCTTTAATCATTGCGAATAAAATTGATATTTTAGGCGCCAGCGCATTGTCCAATAGCGGCGAAATTAATGGTGTCAACTTGACAACCATATCAGGCCAATCACTGGTTAATAGTGGTAAAATTGTTTCTCAATTAGATAAACTGTCTTTAATATTCACAAATAGTTTAACAAACCAAAATGATGGTGAAATACTTACGGGACTTGATTTAAACATCAACCATACTGGCACCTTCGACAATAAAGGTCGCCTAGAGGCAAATGGTAGCATCACCACTACTGGTGGAAACTTCAATAATAGTGGGTCATTTAAAACGGGCCGAATATTAACCATTAATTCTGCACAATTGGATAATAGTGGCAGTTTATCGGCAGGTTATATCCAAGTTAATAGTGCTGGAGATTTTAGCAACAGTGATTTATTTAACTCTGCATCGGGCATTGATATCAAATCCAGTGGAAATATTGATAATACGAGTGGTGGTCAATTAACTGCCACTGATTTTTTAGATTTAACAGCTAATGACAATATTATAAATAGCGGTACAATGACTGCGGCTGATTATATGAAGTTTAATGCAGTTAATGGGTTTGAAAATTATCAAAACGGATTAAACTCGAATGCCATTAGCATTAACCTTTCGGGCTCAAATTCTAATTTCTATAATTCGGGCACCATTAACGCTACTCAATTTCTGAATGTCGAAACCGCAAAATTCGAAATGGGCGGGAGCGGAAAGCTAACCAGTAAAAATATTTTTATAGATGCAAATAAAGAATTTAAACTCAGTACACAAAGTAAAATTTTAGCATCAGATAAATTTAGCCTAAACACATTAGGCCTAGACGCGAATGCTTTGGTAAAGTTATTGAACGGAACCGATGCACAATTAGGCACAAAATCTGCATTTATTACTTTGACCAATCAAAATAATCACTTGGTATTTAATAGCCGCATGGTTTTTAACGGTGATTTAATATTAGAAAATGGGGGTGATATCACAAATTACTCAACCATTGGCGCAAATGATTTTACATTAACATCGACTTCTGGATCAATTGTGAATGGCCGTTATGGTTCTGATGGTTATGGCGGAGCCACCATCACCTCTACCGGTGGCAATATCAAATTAACTGCTAAAAATGACATTGTTAATAATGCTTCTGATATAATTTCCGATAAAGGGATCGAGCTAACAGCAACAAATTTGATTAATAGAGGCGTGCCTAAAGAAGTTAAAGATTCTGTTACCACAACATGGACAGATGGCTGTTGGTTTTTCATTTTTTCTTGTAATCATCATTCCAAAACAATCGTTACTGAAGGGTTTTCCGCCGCCCAACGAGAAGGAAAAATCCAAGCAGAGTTTGGAAATGTTGTTATTAAAGCAACCCATACACAGATTGATGGTGCGGATATTATAGCAGGCGGTAATAGTGATGAAAACGATAAAGGGAATGGAAATATATATGTTGAAGGGACAAGCTTTACCCAAAAACACATTACTATCAATAAAATAACAACATTAGATGGAGCAACATCAACAACAGCAATTGGCGTTGAAGGTTCTAACATTACTTCAAAAAAGAACTTTATAGCAAAGCTATCAGGGGATTATACCAGAGAAGGTGATGTTTTAGCAGGAGACCTAATTTTTGTTCAGGCGGCTAATGCGACTTTGGGCACAACAGACCCAGATGTTGATACTTCATTTTCTACAATTCCAAACCCTGTAATTACCTTAATTGCTGATGTTGGAGATACAGGTACTATTGTTAATTCAAATATTGGGTCTCATACCGCTCAAACAGACCAAGAGGTAATTCAAAGTTATCGTGAAGAACTCAATCAACAATCACTTGATGTTCTAAAAGCTGATGCGTTACGGGCTCGGGATGAGGAGCGTAGTAAAATTGATCCAAATCTTGATAGTGATGGGGACGGCATTACAGATTTAGAAGCGTTTGATCGGGATAATTCAGGTGAGGATTTTAACGGCGAAAATCTTGTTTTAATCAGTATTTCGGATGAACAAAAAGAGATTAATCAGCGCAAGGTTGAGGAATTAGCCGCAGTATTTACTAATGCCGACCTATTATTAGATAAAGTTGGCGATGTACGAGGTGAACTTACTTATCTAGTAAGTCCCGAAACAGAAAGAAAATTAATTGAAACGGCATTGGTTAATCAACTTGGTCGTTTTTATCTATCTCCCAAGGTAAATGATTCAATAAAGCAACAAAAAATATTGCAAGATAACTTAATAGAATTTCTTGCGAGTAATCAAAGTATAAAATTAGGCAATGCGCTAACCAAATCGCAAAGAGAGGCACTTGAAAAACCATTGCTTTGGTATGTTAAACGCACCGTTAATGGCGTTGAAAAACTAGTACCAGAATTAATACTGCCCGAATCCCAACTAGCTGAATTTGGCTTTAGTGGAGAAGGTCGAGCGATTGCAAATAATATTACTTATGATGTTAAAGGCAAACTAATTAATACAGGCATTATTAATGCCAGTGGCAAATTAATTGTAAATGCGGATACATTTACCAATGAGAGAAGAGTAAGAAATACATTTACTACTGTGAAAAATGATGCCTTTCTTGGCCTGTTTGGCGGCGGTACAGAAACCGTTATGTTCAAGCAATTGCAAGCGGGCGGACTTATAACTGCCGATAACATTCAAATCGCGACCAAAGGTGATATCAAAAACATTGGCGGTAATATAGTTGCTTTTGATAGAGCCCTTTTGACCAGTGAGAATGGCGATATCATCAACACAGCCGCTGAAGGTGAATTTGTTTCTAAATGGTCTCGTGGTAATCTAGGGGCGTTATTTGGTAAAAAATCATTTGATATCGGAAAAGACTTTGCAAAAGGTCGCATTGCTGCTGGTACAACATTAGGTTTATTTGCAGAAGATGGTTCTATTCAAAATATTGGTTCCGATTTAGTGGCAGGTACAAAAATAGACATTTTGGCCAAAGAGCTTGTTGAGCAGGATATTTTAAGCGCCACCTTTAAAACCGATGATAGCGTAAATTGTGTGTTCTTATTCTGTAGTGGTGGCACTAGTTTTGAAACAAAGATTGCATCATCAAGTATTATGGTTGGTGGTGTTAAATTAGATGATGCAAATAAAAAAATCAACATACAGGTAACAGATGGTGATTTTATAAACCGTGGTGGTATTATTGGTGCATTTGAAGTTGATCCAGAAACCGGCAAAATAATCACTGGTGATAATGAGATTAATATCTCTGCTAACAATGCTATTTTTGAAACGGTCGCTATTGAAACTACGGATAGCCAATTTAGTTTTGGGGTAAGTGGTTTAAGCATTGGCTTTGATAAATCCAAACAGAATAAATTTAAACTCGCCAACAGTATGGTGATTGGCAAGAACATTAATATTACCACCAAGGGCGATATTAAGGGCATTGGTGCGCAGTTTATTGCAGGTAAAGATGGATTAAATTTAAATGCTGGCAATGATATTCTATTAAGTGGCTTAAAGCTCACCAACAAACAAAGTTCAAGCGGCTTTTCTATTGGGGTAAAATTCCCAGGCTCAGACATTATTGATGCGGCGCTTAAAGGTGAAAATCCACTTAACGCTGTTATTGGTAATAATCGTATTCTATCCAATATTAATGCGGTGAATGGGGCTGATAATCCGCTGGCGCTTGCAGGGGCAACTACTAATCTAGTGACAAGTTTAGCGGCCGTCGGTGGCAAAATGAGTGATGGCTTTTCTAAAGCGGGTGGACAAGGCGGTTTTGACGGCCTAGGCAACGCAATAGCGGATGAATTTAATCCATTTTCTGGTCTTACCAATGAAGATGGCGGCATTAATTGGCAGAGCGTTTCTATCTCGTTAAGTGGCTATAGCAATCAATCTTCTTATGACAGTAATATTGCATCAAAATTAACTAGTGATGGTGATGGTGATATTAATTTAACCTCTGGCGGGGATACCAAACTAACCGATGGCATCATCATAGTGACTAAAGGCGATCTAAATGCCGATGTGGGTGGTGATTTTGAACTTTCTGCTGCGAGGTTAGACAGCGATAATGATTCATCTAGTTTTGGTGCAAGCGTTGGCTTTGATAGTTTTGGTTTTAATGTTGCCAATGATAATGGCAAAGCAACAAATATAGAGAATGCCCAAGTTAATGTTGGTGGTAGTTTTAACCTTAATGTTAAAGGGGATGCTAAACTAGAAGGCGCACAAGTTACCGCTAATAAATTTAATGGTAATGTGGATGGTGATTTAAAAATCACGTCTTTACAAAATACATCTGAATCAGATGGGTTTAGCTTTGGGCTAAATGTGAGCTCAACTGGCTTTGGCATTAATGGCAGCGTGTCCGATGCTAACCGTAAATTTACGGACGACATGACGGGCATTAAAACCGTTAATGGCCTTGATTTAACCGTTGGTGGTGAGACTAAACTAACGGGTGCATTACTTGAAGATCAATCTGGTACAGGCACATTTAAAACAAATACACTTGTAGTTGCTAATTTAGAAGATAAAGACAAAGCAGACAAAATAGGTGGTTCGGTTTCTGTTAGTGGTGACGGGATTAGCAAAATTGGCTTTGAGGTTGAACATAAGGATAAAGAAGGTGAAACCAACAGCTCCGCAATTGGAGTTAAAGTTGAAATTACCAATGACGAGCAGACGGACGAAGAAAAGGCTAAAATTATTGCAAGTTTAAATACTGATGAAGATAAAGTTCAAGTCATCACCAAGGATGAGGAATTTAAGGCATCAATTGATTTAAATGTAGATGATCTACGTGATTTTGAAGAAAATATCGATAAAACAGTAAATCTTACAGAAGCATTAAGCGCACCATTACCTGATCACCTTCAAGGTGCATCACCCTATGCGGAAGTGCTATTTCGTAAGACTATTGCAAATGGTGCAACCATTGAGCAAGCGACAGCAATAAGCCAATCAGATGATTTCCAAAACATTGTCTCACTTACAGATGGTATAGAAAATTATAAAGATTTTCATGGGAATGGAACCATTCCAGCAAAAGTATAAAAGCTTTTAGTTGATGGCGATATCTTGTTGTTTGGTAATGCCAGTAATTTTGCGGGTGGCGCAATTATAGTGCCATGTGTTATCAACTCTAAAAAATGTCAAATCGCGTTGAACGCTTATCTTAATGAAATTAATCAAGTAGATATTGCTGAAACGCTTAAAAAATCAATCGATGATTTGATTAATAATTCATCAGGAACATTTGCATTATCAAAAATAAAAATTGCTGCAGACATTTTACTTACATGTGCTGAAGATGAACCCGAAATCTTTAAAGCATTTGTAAAAGCAAACCCTGAAGTAACAAGGCTATTAAGTAAATATTATGGCACGAATGAAAATGCCCTACAAAACATTTCTAATACAATTGATTCTGGTGGCGATGTTCATGCAGCATTACTTGAAAATGTTGATAATGAAAGACTAATGGGTGCTGCAGTTTACTCTGCTTTAGGCAGTTCAGTCGAAGCTATATATGATTTAGGCATTAATATTGGTGTTTTACTTGGTTCAGAGGGTGATGAGCAAGCAGAACAGTTAAAAGATGATTTAAAAGAAATGCTCCTATATATTAGCGAACACCCTGAGGAAATTACTGAGGAATTAAAAGCATCCCTTGAAAAATTTGGTACAAACCTAAAAAATGGTGATCCTTTTGCTATTGGTACATTAATAGCAGGCGGCATCGAAGCAATTGTGCCAGCAGGCTTGATTTCTAAAATTAAATTTGTTAAAATAAAAGTCACAAATACGACAGTGATAGGTGGTAAGACTTGCGTTTATACCTGTGTAGTCAACGGCACTACTAGGTATGTTGGTATTACCGATGATGTTGCTCGACGGGGCGCAGAGCATTTGTCCCAAAAAGGGATCGAAATCGAAGGTATTAGGGGGCTAAGCAACATTTCACGTGCTGACGCACGTGCAGTTGAACAAACTCTGATCAATTATTATGGTTTGGGCAAAGTCGAAGGCGGCTCACTGCTGAACAAAATCAATTCGATTTCGCCGACAAAAAATCCCACGGCATATGAGCAATCACTCATACGTGGTAAAGAATTGCTTGATAGAGTAGATTATCAATGGACGAACTAAGATGCTGAAACGAAAGACAATACAAGTAGGCGACATATTTCAAATTTTAACGTCAGAAGGCGTTTGTTATGGGCAGGTGATTAATACCAACTCAAAGTGGAAATTTGTGGTAGCCGTTTTTAGAGAGTTTTTTGCCAAAGAGCCGGATGATTTCGGGCTACTTGTGAACACAGAGCCGCAGTTTATTACTACGTTTTTGATACAAGATGCCGTTCGGCAAGGCTTGTTTACATTGGTAGCCAATGTGTCAGTATCTAAGCGTCTGGCGGAATTTCCGGTATTTAGAGGTACCAATAACCTTAAAGGCGATGACACCATGTGGTTTTTTTGGGATGGGCAAAATGAGTGGAAAGTTCATCGCCCATTGTCAGATGCTGAAAAAAAATACCCCGTCGGTCCATCCCTGCCAAGTGCACCATTGTTGGTTGAAAGGATTGAGAAAGACTACCGTGTTGAGCGTGACTACATCTAATATCGAAATGATGCATCTGGCATGATCTACATACGCATATTAATTCAAGCCATTGCCTTGCTTCTGCACGGCGTTTTCATTAACGTATATTAACCATAATACGAACAATCCCATTGAAGATCAGAGACAATTGATTGACCAGTTATATAGCGCGATTATAACTCGTGCTCCAGAATGGTACACAAGAGCCGCATGCCGATTTGAATATGACCATGGATATGAAGATGGAAGTGAATCGGTTGGAAGCCAGTTAACATTTTTTGTTCAAGATGAAAAAAATACGCTTTATTGAAAAACGATGACGCATTGGACTTGGTTCCTCAACTGCATGCAAAAATGAAGACGCATACAAGTGGGGATTGGAATGCATTCACATTGTTTATTAATGAAGACGCTAGCGTAACCACTAAATTTGAATATCCAAATGATAAGTAAATGAGATCCAATTTTGGAGATAATGGACGTATCATCTAAAGTGTGTAAATTATGACGATACCACTATTTTAGCTCTGCCAATTTGAAATATACTCAATTCTGATGTCAGGCAAAAATATCAAACACCGTCAGAATAAAGTGCGTTTTCACACCTAACAGTCAAACCCAATTCTTTTTCTAGAATCTAACTTGACAAAATCAACCTAAAAATGGATTAACCTCAAAATAGGTAAGCTTGAAAAGGTTGCTTCAAAACTTATCGTCAACTGAGGTGAACTGCATAATGATCATATTTAACCTAAAAATATGATAATGAATATTCTAGGTTATAAAAACCTTTCAAAGACGGAATGCACTCTATTTGGCTCCCCCATAATTTGTAATAATTCAGTAAACTTTAAAACCCGTCAGTCGAAGTCGTAAGAATCATATCTTTGTAGTTTCCTCAAACGCACCAGTATATATCAACTCCTAAATCGATTTATTAACTTCTGAATCTTTGAGCTTTTCTTCGGTTATTCGATAGAAATCTTTTGCCTCAGGATGATCTGCTAAAGAACTAGGGCGATATGGCTTCATCTCATCCATTTGTGGAACAATACTAGCACCCAATCGTTGTAATACTGTTTCATGAAGAGGTCCCCCGTTCACTTCCCTTGCTTTTTTAAGCCACCTTTTTCGAATGAAACCTAAAGAGAAAATAAATCGTTCCTCATGTTGTAGCGATAACGGATCAGGAGATGTAACCAGTTTTTCATCAAGAATTTGAACTTCAGGAACGCATTCTTTTAACTCATTGACCATCCATTGCAAGGCGATATCACTGAGCCTAGACTCTGTTTCAGGATAGCTCCCGCCAATATCACTATGACAGCCAGCAAACCAATATTGTTTCAACCAATCAAATTCACGCCCTTTGGTTTTATCCATCTCCTTTTTACTACCCCATTTAACACGAGGAAAACTTGCACGCTGCTCATCTATTGCAAGCGCATGCCTTGCATATTGGACATCAGAATCAAGATATCTGTCGTAATGTTTTTGCTTCCAAACTGCCCAATGACTGTTTTTCCAGATTGCTATCCAATCGCTGGGGTTTTTAAACCGTAATGTTTTATTCGAATTTGGTGAAAAATACTTAATTTGGCCTATTAAGGAGATATATAACCAATAAAAAGTGGTAACTGTAGAAACTGACAATAATATCTTTAATGCCCAATGCCAGTCATATAGGAAACTAGCCACCGTAAATACAGATAAGATTAGCGTTACGCTCAACACAAGGATGTTTGCTGTCAGACTTCCAAGAGCGGCAACGGTATCAAAGACGCCAACAAATGTCGGCTGCACATTACCTTGTTCGTGCGCTTTTTCTCCTTCTGCATTTGACTTATATTTAGTTCTGAAACGACGCGCTTTTTCTTCACGTTCCTCTTCATATTGACTACGCTTTGAACCAGCACCATGATTGTAAACGTATTTAACAGCATCGCTAGCAATCTTTCTCAATTTATTTCCATATCTGGGAATAGGAGTACCATCAGGCATTTGTGTAGGAACACCGCAAAGGTTAAGAACATTTGTTACTGCTCGGGCAGTATATGCACCACGAGAAAACCCAAAAATACAGATTCGATCCCCAGGTTCATAACTTGAAATAATTGCTTGGTAACAGTCGATTACATTCTCGTCGATACCTGTACCAACTGCGGCCTCTAGCATGTTACGCGTTTTTTTGAAAGTAATACCATCAACTTCACCAGCACCCAAACCAGGATCATAAAAAGCATATTGTTCGCTTGGTTTTATAGAAGAATCTGATCCAGGACGCATTGCACGGTACATTTTGTATATATTGGATAGTCTCTGGTCTGGACGTTGTCCGCCCATTTGTCCCGTTCCATCTGAAAATATGAGTATATTTTTGGGCATAAAAAATCACCTAACCTATCTGATTAAAGCAAACACAACTAATCTCTAAAGTATTAGTTATTCATAACGCATTGAGATAAGATCACCAAGTCTTGAATAACATTTTTTGCATTATAAAAGTTGCCGATTCTATTATAGATGCCCTCTTTTATCAGTAACTTGTTTTAAATATCGTATGTAAATTAAATTTAATTTAGCCTACACCAATAGAAGCTAACGTTTTACCTAAACAGAACATTAAATTTTACCGATTCAAATAAACCCTACAAAAGATTTGACTGTTCTATAGAAGTAATATCAACTTTATTACATAATTTTCCTTGCTCTCTTAAACCCATGGTCATTGTCTAAAAAGCCCGCTATCATATATGGAATTAGCTCTTCTACACTTTCTTTACTTCCGTAAGTTTCTTCATAAATTCGTGCGTAATCAACCATTGCAGCATGGGTTTCAGCGTTGAGTACAATATTAATTTTGATCGGAGTGCGTTTCGGTAACTTTGATAGTTTCAACGTCATTATTTTGCTCCTTATTTATATGGTTTCAGAATGATGTCTTTATGGACAATGATGCGTAATGGATAACCAGGTCGTATTTTAATGGTTGGCTGAACGTCAATTTGGCGTTCTACAAGCTTCTGCCCTGCCCGATTGATATTCTTTTCAGAGCCATCCTGAATGGCTTGATCAATGTCACTCTCACCATTAAAAGCAAGCTCTGCGCCAACGCTCAATAATGTTGACAGGGCAATGCCTTGAATTAGATTCCATGTATGGAAATCCACCTCGTCCTCAAGCCCTGCATAGCCAGCTTGATCAGTTGCTGGCAAATTATCAATCACGATAGATAAGCCATTAGGTAGAATTAGGCGCTGCCAAACCACCAGAGCTCTAGATTGACCAAAGCTAACCTTTGAATCATATTTTCCAAGCAATCGTGTGCCTTGTGGAATGAGTAAATGCTTTCCTGTAACAGTGTCATAAACAGGCTTTGTCACCTGTGCTATGACTGTGCCAGGTAAGTCGGAGTTCAAGCCTGTGATGAGGCTTGCTGCAATCACTGTTCCCGCCATAATTTGATATGGAGAGATTGGCGTTTGCATTTCAAATGGATTGTAAATGGATTTGTCAGGGCCATTATTTAAGAACGTTGATTTACCTGCTTGTCCATTCAGATCAGGATTTGACAGGCCATCACCACCCTGCCCCAAAATTGAAGTTAAGTTCGCGCCAAACACTTGATTGGCTGTTGCTGCAAAATCAGAGTTAAAAACACTCAATGGGTTTTGTGATTGTGGATTTGTATCGGCCGATTTCGATTGTGGCGTGATTTGAAAGAATATTGATGATTCACGACCTTGTTGTTTACGCTGTGCCAATCTAATTCGTTGGGCGCGTTTTATATCGTCCAAAGGGTCTGCTAGAAACGGCATGGAATTATTCAAGGCTGGTGGTGGTGTTAACCCTGCCCGCGCCTCAGTATCTAAAACTGCGCCACCTAATTCGCCCGGCAATGGTGCGCCAAGTTTTGGCGGCTGATACCCTTGATAGTCCTGCGGCAAACTATTCAGGTTTTCCGGTGTTTCCTTGTTCTGAATATTATATAGCTGCTGCCTCTTTTCTGCATCAAAGTTTTTAGGCTGTAAGGCATAAAATGTTGCGGCAAATATAAGAACCATGCTTGTACCAGTCATGCCAATAAGAAGCTTTCTATTAAGCCTTGTGACTGGCCTCGGTTGCCCCCGAAGCTCTAAATTCTCGGGCAACATTTTATCAGCTTTCTTGGCACTTAGAAAATCATCTTTCATTTGGCTCCCTCTCCATCTGTACGGCTGATACGAACAACCAATAGCGGATATTGACCAAGACGCAATTCAGCGGCTGCAAACAATTGGTCAACAATATAGAAACGGCCTTTCATGCGATAATTGACAAGTTGATTTTCACCTTCTGAACCAACAACAAATAATGGTGGAGCTTCACCTTGAATGATGCCGCTCGGAAATTCAATATAGACTTTACGACCATCATCAAACACCTGTGTTGGCTTCCAAGGCGCATTATCACCTGTGATTTCATAGCGGAATTTGATGCGGTTTAAGTCAATGCCATAATCAACCACTTTATTGTCAGCTTGCTCTGCTTTGGCGGCCACACGTCTAAGAGAGGTCAGCTCACCATGCGGATAATGCCAAGAAATTGAAGCCATATATGTGGTTTCAAAACTCTGCATTTCTAAATGGTAGGCGCGTTTATCGGTGGTAATGACAAGATTGGTTTTTAAATCTGCGGCTGTTGGTTTGACCAAAATGTGAACCTGTGAATCAAAACCTGCACCTGACATGGTATCACCCAAAACCCACCGAACCGTGTCACCCGCTGATACTGACAAAAGCTTTTCACCTTCTTGTAAAGCAATATCTGTGACCTGTTCGGGCGCGGCATAAAGCTGATACAACGCACCTTTTGTAAACGGGTAAACTTGAATGGCATTGATATAACCATCTTTAATTGGTTCAAATCTTGCGGCTTTATTGGCATTCTCAACTCTATCCGTAGGTTCCAATGAATCTGAAAGATCAATCTTGATATCGTCTCGAATATCAATGAGTTTTAACTGGCCTGGCAATGGCAAAGGCTCTGGAATTGCTACGACTTCAAATGGCAAGAGTGGCGCTTGCTCAACAAGAGCAGGCTCGAAGTCTTCCGTATCATAAGAAATGATTGGCGGTTTATTCTTAGTCGCACATGCTGATACGCTTAATGCCAGTACGGTTGATAGCAATAATTTCGTGGCAATATTCATTATTTTGTTCCTCCTAATGTTTGAACATCACGCGACCAATTAAGGCCATGAACATATAGTCCAAGTGGGTTTTTTCGTAAAATTTCTACGTCATTTGGTTTTTGAAAAATGACCGTTAAAATGGCGGTGTAGGATTCCTGCGTTTGGAAAGTGCCACTAAGATAGTGTCTCTCATTCCATTTCACCTGAAAGCTATCGTCTGAAGCTCTGACCACACTGGTAATCTCGACCGCAACTGAACGACGACCAATTTCTTTGAATGGGTCGTTTTCTCTGGCATATTCATTCAAAACCTGTGCGGCTTGGTCAGTGACAAAATCATAAGCGGCTTCCCATTGCTGTTTCAGCACAACTGGGTCGATAGAAACAGC
>JABSRY010000219.1 GCA_013214985.1 Hyphomicrobiales bacterium | reverse complement strand
TATCATAATCAATAGAGAATCTATTTAAATCAAAACGTCAACACAATATTCGGAGTTTCAAAGACTCAGAGTATAGAATGAAATTTCGGACTGAAGTTTAGACGATGTTCGCTTAAAAAACGAAAATAATTTAAAGGTGGCAATGATGCCATTCTTTTAGCTGAGAGATAAAATTATGAAAAAAATTCTACTTGCGACTTCTGCTCTTGTAGCAATGACTGGCGTTGCTGTAGCTGGTGATGCACCTGCTGCTGTTGCACCAATGGCGCCAACTGCGGACGGTTTTACTGTTACTGCAACTGGTGAAGTAACTGTTTTTGGTTTTACTAATAGTAATGCACGTGCTCTTGTTCCTGTTGTTGGTGTAGCTGGTGCTATCGGGTATGTTGCTCCTATAGCTCAAGTATTTGCGAACGGTTTTGGCGCTAAAGTTGATGCAACTTTAAAAGCTGAAAAAACTTTAGACGATGGTGCTACTGTTTCTGTAAATGTTGAATATACAAATACAAATACAAATAATACAGCTGCTTTTATTAAATATTCTTCATCAATCGGTACATTCCAAGCTGGTGCGATTGAGAAAAATTCTAAGCACGGTGTTTCAAGAATTTCTGCTCCTGCACTTGGTGATTGGTTAGACGATTCTGACTTTATTTCTCAAACAATATTTGCTGGTGTTTCTTTTGCACCTGGCGTTAATTTTGCTGGTAACACACACCTTACTCGCGTAACTTATAAATCTCCAGAATTTGGTGGCTTTACACTTGGTCTTGGTTTAGGCGATGAAAAATTCAACCTTTATAGTGGCCCTGTACTAACATCTGCTTTTGATGCTGTATTAGCTGGTTCATTTGCTGCTGGTGATGCGACTATTAAAGTTTCTGCTGCTGCTGCTGGTCGTACGACTAACTTTGGTTCAGCTCTTACTGTCCTTGATAGAGGCGATCATGTTCAAGTTGGTGCTTCTGTAGAAATCGCTGGTTTTACAGTTGGTGGTAGTTACAAAAATGTTCTTAATGGTTTACCTGCTCAAGCGCTACAATCTTATGACGTTGGTGTAAAATATACAACTAATGGCATTACTGCTTCTGTTGAATACACAGTAGCTGATACAACTACTAACAACGGTGTTGTTTCTGGTGGTCTACAATATGATGGTGGTGACTTTAAAGTTGAAGCTCGTGGTAAATATGCTCTAGTTCGTGTTATTGGTGGAACAAATGCTTATACAGCTCAAGCTGCTGCTGCTTATAAAATGGATGCTATAACAGCTGTTGCTTCTGTATCATTTAGTCATGGTGGTCAAGTGCCTCTTGCTTTAACTACTACTACTAAAGTTACTTTTGGTGTTGACTATGCTCTAAACAGCAATGTAACTGTTGGTGCTGGTGTTGTTTATACAGCTAATACACTTGCTGGTATTCCTAGTGCTCCAATTAACCTAGACAACACAGCTGCTGCTGCTGGTGTTAAAGTTAAATTCTAGTCTTAGAATTAGCTTAAGCTATAAATTAAGGCGATCCTTTATGGGTCGCCTTTTTTTTTATTTTTTTGTTGGTTTAATTTTATATGTTTAAGCATGCGCTGATTTTACTTTTGTGGTTCTATGGTCTTACTAAATCATGGGCTTTGGTTGATGTGATATTATAGGAATCGTCCATTATCTAATGACATACTGCAAGTGTTTGCTAGTTTTAGAGATAGATTGTTTGGTAATATTGCCAACAAATTCGTGGTTTGAGGCAGCTGTAGATGCTGAAAGTAGGGCAGGGTTTACTTTATTACTAATCTAAATTGATTAGGTTATTAGGTGTGTTTTGGCATAAAAAGGCGCCTTTTTATTGGGTCTGTCAGAAAGATTGTGTAACTAGCATTTATTGATTAGTTTGAAATATTGGGATATTTTATAGTTACCCTGATATTTGAAGTTAGATCGGAGAATGTTATGAAGAAGACAAAGAAGTCGAATAGTGGGATACCCCCCAAATTACTTGAAGCACTTTTAGAGCATAGTGACGGCCATGCATTATTTGGCGCAGTACCCCCGAAGCTGCAAAAGTGGCAGGATTTAATTAATGTATTGAAACTTAAGGGATTTTAAATCACAAATTTTATCGTTTATGTTTAAATTATGGGTTTTATGAAGTTCTATACTTATGAAACGGGCTGGATTTACGGAACATTTAAGTTATTGAATACACTGGTTAAAAAATCCGTTCCGAATGTTTTAATATACGGAACACCATGAGTAGGATTCAAAATCCTGCCAAAAATGCAGCTTCGGGGGTACTGCGCCTAATTAAAGTAACAAAAGATATTGTTAGAGTTCTTGATAAGGATGAGGCTATTCGTCTAGCTGATAAAGGCATGTCTGCTGCTAGGATTGGAAAAAAACTGGGTTACTCAACAAGATATATTGAGGTTGTTTTAGCTAAAAAAATAATTCCAATTGATGTTAAAAGAGCTAAACAATTACGAGATGAAGGTTTTACCTATCAAAAAATTGGCTTGGAAATGGGATATTCTCGTGATTATGTTTCTAAGATTTTAAATAAAAGATATACCCTAAAACTTAAAAATTAATCTATATTTTAGATTGATTTTACCCCTATATTCATAGATAATAAGATTGCAGTTAGCGCACTAACTGTGGGGATCTCCAGTCCTTTTTTTATATCTCACGCGGCTACAAGCTTGCAATGGAATAATTACGCTAAAATTCGGCTTTGTGGCCGAATGGTAGCGTTATGTCCAAGCTTCTTTTAGCCAAAACCGCTGCACCTAATCGTGAGAATGGGTTCTGGAGACGTTCGGCTTATTTTGCTGAACTATCCTCGAATATTTTTTTGAGGTATTTATTTTGGACATTACATTTATAGATACATATATAGCCAGACGGCTATCATGTATAAGAACAGAAAGAAAAATTACACAACAGCAATTAGCCGATGAAGTAGGGCTTAATGTTAGGCAAATACAAAAATATGAACATGGTATAAATAGAGTTTCTGCTAGCCGATTATATCAAATGTCGTTACTCTTTAATTGTAATATAGAAGACTTTTTTCCGATCTTGCAAAAACGTTAATGCCAATATAGTTACTATTACAAACATACTATTTTAGCAAAAAATTTAAAAATAAATAGAGGGCATTATGCTAATTTATCCAAATCAAAAACTAGCTATTATCATCGATGGCAGTAATTTATATGCCACAGCAAAAAACCTCGAATTTGAAATTGATTATATAAAATTACTTAATTTATTTAAATCCAAAGGCCAATTTGTTAGGGGCTATTATTTTACGCTCGTTGATGAAAGTCATGAAATGATTAGCATTAGACCCCTTTTAGATTTTTTAGATTATAACGGCTATTCCATAAGAACCAAGCCGACTAAGTCATTTACAGATAATTATGGAAATGAAAAAATCAAAGGCAGTATGCATGTTGAAATAGCTGTCACTATGATGGAATTGACTGATAGTATCGACCATTTTATATTGTTTACGGGTGATGGTGACTTTGAAGGTTTAGTTGAGGGCGTTCAGAAAAAAGGATGCGTCGTTAGTGTGGTTTCGACGGTTAAATCACGTCCTCCAATGGTTTCAGATCAATTACGCAGACAGGCAGATCAATTTATTGATTTGTATGATTTAATAAAAATTGTTGGATCAGTGCCCCCGTAGCCGTTTTATTTGGCCACAATAAAGAACGTATGAGGAACTTTTGATCCGCTAAGTAGATATTGGGGGGTGCTACGGTGTAAAATTGTTCATAAAATAATAATCTGCCCAAAATATCAATGTATATTACGGAATATATATAATAAACCTAATGGGGGGTATATAATTTAGCCCTTACTGTGGCCAAATAAAACGGCTACGGGGGCACTGGGCCTGATACAGGATCCGTCTATTTTGGGTTGTTAATAGCCACAGCAAAATTGAATACACAATATTCTTGTTGATTGTACTCGATTACCATTCTTAGCGTATTGACAGCACACTCAATGAGTGTGATATTCCGGTAATGAAAAACATAAGTATAGATATATCAGAAATAGCAATTGCTCGTAAAACACTCGCTATAACTCAAAAACAAGCAGCATCCTATTTAAGCGTTAGTGAACGAACTTGGCAGCAATGGGAAACTGGTCAAAGAGGTATGCGCTCTTCATACTGGGAGTTGTTTCTCATAAAAACAGATTACAAACCGAAGAATAGTAACAAAATAATATTCAGCGAATTCGACCAAAAAGATATTAGACATAGGCAGCAGTCTTTAGCAAAGATTACGCATGAAACAGAGCAGCTACTAAACAGAAATAAAAAATACAAATTCATTGATTTATTTGCGGGGATCGGTGGCATAAGAAAAGCTTTTGAGTCTGTTGGTGGAGGTTGTGTTTTTTCGTCTGAAATAGACCCATTTGCTCAATTTACTTATTACACAAACTTTGGCGTAGTGCCCTATGGTGACATCTGCAAACTTGAACAAGACGATATTCCAAAACACGATATTTTGTGTGGTGGTTTCCCATGTCAGCCATTCAGTCATATTGGTAAAAGAGAAGGATTTGCACACCCTACTCAAGGTACGATGTATGATGAAATTTTGAAAATTATTGACTCCAAACAACCAAGAGTCGTTTTTCTTGAAAATGTACCTGGAATTTTAAACCATGATGCTGGCAACACTCTGAATATTATTTTGCGGGAGCTTGAAGATCGGAATTATGATTGTACTCACACAATTCTAAATTCGAGCGATTTTGGAGTACCTCAGAATAGGAAGAGGTTTTATTTAGTTTGTTTTCTGGATGATGGAGTTGATTTCAAATTCCCAAAACCTCCGATGCAAAAGTCAGATATTGGTGATTTTATTGAGAAAAACGTTAAAGGCTATACAATTTCCAAACGTTTGCAAAAATCATATCTTTTTAAGAAAGATGATGGTCGACCAAATATT
>JABSRY010000218.1 GCA_013214985.1 Hyphomicrobiales bacterium | reverse complement strand
TTCTAAAATATCTTCCAAAGTGATTAAACCTTGTGTTTCGCCATATTCATCGACCACCAAAGCAAAATGGTTTTTGTGCTTTAGAAAATTGTTCAACTGATCTTGCAAGCTAGTGGTTTCTGGCACATACCAAATGGGTGTCAACAGGCTTTCAATGTCTATATTATCATCAGCTGCTTTAAGGTTATTAATTGCCCTTAACAAATCTTTGGTATGTAAAACACCAATGAAATCATCGACATCATCCCTGAATAGAGGCACGCGGGTATAGCTACTATCTAAAATTTGATTGCAAATTTCGGTTGCACCAAGCTTGGTGCATAATGAAAAAATCTTAGTTCTATGGATCATTACGTCATCGATACCCATTTGTTTTAAATCTAAAATACCGCCCAGCATATCGCGGTCATTTTTAATCATGACGCCTTCTTCATGTTGCAAGTCGATATTGCCTCTTATTTCGGCATCTGCGGCTTCTTCATCTTTTTCCTCGGGCGGGCGGGCGCCAATAATATATAATGTAAAATTAACAATAGAACGGATAATGATTACAAATGGCGAAAAGATGAAAACAATTAGGCTGATGATCGGGGCAATGAATAAAGCGAGTTTTTCGGGGTTTTGCAAGGCATAGGTTTTTGGCAACACTTCGGCGAATATTAAAATTAGAAACGTCATAATTAACGTGGCATAGACCACGCCAGCCGAACCAAATAATTTTATAAAAAAACTAGTGGCAATGGCCGATGCCAAAATATTAACCAGGTTATTACCCAATAATATAGAGCCGATAAGGCTTTCGGGTTTTTTGAGCAATTTACTAACTCGAATAGCCCCCGAATTTTTTTTCTTTTTAAGTTGTGAAATTTTTGCCCTTGATACTGCGGTTAATGCTGTTTCTGAACCTGAAAACAGAGCAGAAATGAGAATTAAAACCACAATCGCAAAGCCTGTGATGAAATATTCTGAATTATTAGTTATAAATTCATTCATTAAATTAAACTTCACTCCTATGCGAAATTTTTACTGGCTAAAAAGTTTAACGCCAGTGTTTTGTCGACATTTTTTTTGACAAATGATTTACCAATGCCATTGGCCAAAATAAACGTTAAATTGCCTTGTTCGGTTTTTTTGTCTTGCAGCATTAAATCTAGCATTTCTTGTGCGCTAGGCAATGGGTGCAGGCCTTTAAAGCTTAAATCATTTGGCAATCCAATATCGGCTAAATGTTGTTTTATAATGTTTATTTCGCCGCCGTTATTAAAACCCAAAAAACTGGAAAATTCAAAAGCCAGTACCATGCCAATTGCCACACCTTCACCATGAATAAGACGGTCAGAATATTCTGTGTGGCTTTCGAGTGCGTGGCCAAATGTATGGCCTAAATTCAGCAATGCCCGCATGCCATGCTCTTTTTCATCTTGGCTGACAATATTGGCTTTAGATTTGCAGGACTGAACCACCGCATATTGCCTAGCGTCTTTATCACCCGCTATTAGTTTAGTACCATTTTCATTGAGCCAAGTAAAAAACGCAAAATCATTTATTAATGCATATTTTAATATTTCACCATAACCAGCCCGAATGTGGCGATCCGATAACGTATCTAAAATATCGATATCGGCAAGTACCAATTTTGGTTGATGGAAAGCCCCGATTAAATTTTTACCATGAGGTGAATTTATGCCCGTTTTACCGCCAACGCTGCTATCGACCTGAGCTAAAATGGATGTTGGTATTTGAACAAAGTCGACCCCGCGCCTTAGAACCGATGCGGCAAAGCCCGCCAAATCGCCCATAACACCGCCGCCCAAAACAGTAATAACGTCGTTACGCTCGCCGCCAAACTCAATTAACTGCTCTAACAATTGCTCAAGCACTGCCATGCTTTTACTTTTTTCACCCGCAGGTAAAATAATGGCTTCGCACTCTATTTCTTGCGTGGAAAGGCTGGCTTGTAAATCTGCCAAATGGTATTTTGCAACATTTTCATCGGTTACGATAACCGTAAAATTGCGTTTTAAATGGGGTTTAATCAGCTGACCTGCAAATTCTATTAACCTGCGCCCAACATAAATGTCGTAAGAGCGATCATCCTCTGCATTGGATAATTTAACAGTAATTTTCTCGCATTTTGTTAACGGCATTTTATACTCAAATTCTAACAGCTAGATTTAAAAATAAGGCATTATGATGCATATTCAACCATTTTACCAAGCAAGTTTTCAATCATGACATTATGCGGGGCATCGATCGTATCGATCGTAATGTTTGCTGCGGCATAAATGGGGTAGCGCTCATCGATAAGTTTTTGCATGACTTGTTCTGGGTTATCTACCTGCAAAAGCGGCCGCGTTTGGCGCAAAGATATACGTTTCATTAGCACATCCAAATCGCCCCGCAACCATACGGAAATACCTTTTTGCCTGATGTTATTACGCGTTGCTTCGCGCATAAATGCGCCCCCACCTGTGGCTAATATCTGCGGCCCATTATCGAGCAAACGGCCAATAACTTTTTCCTCGCCCTCACGAAATTTAGCTTCACCAAAGTTAGAAAAAAACTCCGAAACACTCATGCCTGCAGCGGTTTCAATTTCTTGATCCGCATCTTTGAACGGCAGGCTTAAATGCTTTGCAAGCCGACGCCCCAAAGTTGTTTTACCTGCCCCCATAAGCCCTATCAAAACAATAGAACTATTGCCCAAATAATCACGTATGATCTTTGTGCTGCTTTCATCGAACATATTTTGTCCAAACCGCTATATTCTTGGCAAAAATAATATTTTAATTTGCCATATTCAAATTAATTGCTTTTATTATGGGCATCTTCTTTACTTGCCGCAAGTAAATGTTGTTCTTTATGCCAAAGAAAGTTATGTTTCATATTTCAAACTATTTTAAGGTAGCAAAAATGGCGCGCTCATCAAAATATGTAGAGGGCTTTTTGGAAATGCTATTGGCCGAACGTTCCGCAGCCGAAAACACCATTATATCCTACCGAAAAGACCTTGGTTTATTGTTTGATTTTTTGCCTATCAACCTTGAAGTGAATGATATTAATGTAGAACATATTAGAGGGTTTTTAGCGTTTCAGGTTGCAACAGGTGCAGAAGTCTCGACCCAAGCTAGAAGGCTATCGGTTCTAAAGCAATTTTTTAAATTTTTGAGCCAAGAAAAACACATAGACAATAACCCTGCCGATATCATTGATGCGCCAAAGAAAACCCGCCCTTTACCTAAAATAATGTCGGTAGATGAGGTGAACCAGTTGCTTTTTTGCGCGAAAACCAATGCAGAAAACCCGCAACAAACCGTTGCCAAAATACAAAAACACAAACGGTTTTATTGCTTATTAGAAATATTATACGCCACGGGTTTAAGAGTTAGCGAACTTGTTGGGCTGCGGTTAGGGCAAGTAAAATTAGACGAAGGCATGTTGTTTATTAAAGGTAAAGGCGGGCGAGAGCGGGTTGTACCCTTGGGTTATGCCGCACTTGATATATTGCAAGATTATTTATTATTCGCCAAACAAAACGGCATAAAAATTGAAAGAGCCAACAGTTTTTTATTTCAATCACGCGGGGCATTAGGCCATATAACGCGGCAAGGTTTTGCTAAAGAGTTAAAGCTTTTGGCGCAAAAAACAGGCTTAGACATAAGCAAAATTTCGCCCCATATATTGCGCCATGCTTTTGCATCGCATTTGTTAGAAAATGGTGCCGATTTAAGGGCGGTACAACAAATGCTTGGCCATTCGGACATCTCAACGACCCAAATTTACACACATATTTTAGACGAAAGGTTGAAAAAACTGGTGTTTGACTATCATCCACTTGCATAACAGCGACTTAAGCCCCAGATTTATGTAGATAAACCCTGTATGGATGTGTCAGCCATAGTTTATTGTTGAATTTTATTTGCCTATACATGTTTGGCTTGATAAAAGATAGTGTGGTAAAATTTTATTTTGGTTGAAGCCATAAATTAAAGGAATGTTTAATGACAAGTTATCTTGAGTTCGAAAAATCTATTGCTGATTTGGACGGCAAAATTGCCGAATTAAAAGCCCTAGCAGCACAAGATAGTTCGATGTCAATTGACGATGAAGTGAACCGTTTACAAGAAAAATCTAATTCAGCACTTGCAAATACCTATGCAAACCTTGATGCATGGCAGAAAACTCAAGTTTCTCGCCACCCTGAACGCCCACATTTTTCTGACCTTACCAACCATATATTTGAAGAGTTTACACCCTTAGCGGGTGACCGTAACTTTGCTGAAGATTATGCAATTGTTGGTGGTGCAGCACGCTTTAATGGCCGCGCCGTTTTTGTAATTGGCCATGAAACTGGCAACGATACAGAAAGCCGCTTAAAGCATAATTTTGGTATGGCGCGGCCAGAAGGTTACCGTAAAGCCCAACGCCTTATGAAAATGGCCGATCGATTTAATATGCCAGTTATTAGCCTTGTGAACACAATGGGTGCCTACCCTGGCATCGGCGCCGAGGCGCGTGGACAAGCCGAAGCAATTGCGCGTTCTACCGAAGTGTGTTTGCAAATTGGTGTGCCAATGCTGGCTGTGATTGTTGGCGAAGGCCAATCTGGCGGGGCGATTGGTATTGCCGCAGCCAATAAAGTAATGATGTTAGAAAATAGTATTTATTCGGTGATTAGCCCAGAAGGGGCTGCATCTATTTTATGGCGTGATGCCAAACGCGCTAAAGATGCGGCACTGAATATGAAAATTACCGCTAAAGACTTACTTGAATTTGGTATTATTGAAGAAATTATTACCGAGCCTGTTGGCGGAGCGCATCGCGACCCTGTTGCCGCTATGGATAATATTTCGGCTTCTATAGCCAAACAATTGGCTGAATTTGACGGCATGTCAAAACAAGATATTGTGGCCCATCGTCATAACCGCTTTTTAGATATAGGTCGATCACTTTAAAGTTGATTGGCTATTTGTAGA
>JABSRY010000217.1 GCA_013214985.1 Hyphomicrobiales bacterium | reverse complement strand
TTTTCTACTTTGGGATCTACTCTATTTGCTATTAATGGCTTTCTTCGAGTCATCTCTAGTAGAGCTTCTTCTCCTCCATTTTCATATAGTTCTTGAAATCTGTAGTAACTGTCTCTACTGTATCCCATAGTTTTGCACGCAGCTGATACATTTCCAAGTTGTTTTGCTAGTTCTAATAATCCTATTTTGGGTATAATTACAGAAACGGGGCAATTCGGCCATTCGCATTCAAAAAACCACTTTAAATCATATTTTTTGGACTCATTACTGTGACAAAACTTCATCGTATAATAACCAATATCCGATTACATAACCCCTTAGTCATCGCATAAATTATCAAAATATGCTAGATTATCTATAAAAAATCTGATCGTATATTAAAATGTTATGACAATCAAGGTTATTTCAACATTTATCAACTACCAAAAAGAATTGCAAAAATCAGATCGTACTTTGCAAAGTTACCAATCAGATTTACAGGTATTTGCTCAATGGTTCAAAGAAAACAATAACGAAACACTATCACTTGTAAAAATTACCCCAACAGATGTTAGGCACTTTAAGCGTTATTTGATTGATTCAGGATTTAAACCTAGTACAATTTCACGGAAATTATTGAGTATCAAATATTTACTGGAATGGGGCTGGCAAACTAAACGCATTCAATATCGTTTTCCACTACCTAAACTTTTAAAACAAGTGCAATCTGCACCGAAGTGGTTAAAGAAAACAGAACAGCATGCACTAGTGCGCCACTTCGAACAGATTGGTTTAGTACGAGACCTAGCGATTGTTAAAATTTTGTTGAATACAGGTTTACGTGTACAGGAACTATGTAACTTAAAGTGGTCAGATATTAAATTATTTGAACGTAAAGGTAGTTTGATAGTGCGTAACAGCAAAGGGGAAAAGTACCGTACAGTTCCTTTGAATAAGGATGCACGTAATGCCTTTCAGAGTTTGAATTATCAAAACTATAAAGGTTCTGATAAATTTGTATTTCAAGGACAGAGAGGTCCATTAACACCCAGAGGAGTACAACTGATGCTAAATCGGCATATAAGTAAAAGTAATTTATCTCATATTAGCCCGCACCAATTGCGGCATACTTTTTGTAAGAACCTAGTTAATGCTAATGTAAGCCTCGAAAAGGTTGCTTTATTGGCCGGTCACGAAAAACTAGATACTACAAAAATCTACTGTAAACCTTCACAGTCTGATTTAAATGATGCAGTTTCATTAATTGGAGAGGAAGAATAAATGCGTCAGATGCAAGTGTTAACTGATTATGAAGCGAAGCAATTTGATTTACCACCCAAATTGAGTAAATCCGAGCGAGACCATTTTTTCAAACTTGATGTAAAAATGGCAGCTAAAGTGAATAAAGCACGCGGAGACATTAATAAAATTGGTTTAATATTGCAGTACGGTTATTTTAGGGCCTCTGGTAAATTTTATCTGACCAATCAGTTTCATGTCGGTGATATCAGATATGTGGCCCAGAAGCTTGGATTTGATTTTACTAAGCTTTTTTATGATCATTATGCTGAAAAATCTCGTAGAAATCACAAAATAATTGTACTGAAAACATTAGGATACGAAGCATTTAAGAGCAAAATAAAATTATTTAAAGAATTTATTGCAGACCTGATCAATAGGCAGTTATCACCAAGAAAAATTGTTTTTTCAATCATTGATTTATTAAATGAAAAAAAGATAGAAGTTCCAAATTATAATACTTTTGCCAAGGAGATTACTCAACAGCATAATCAATTTGAAGATGCCTTGATCAGGGATTTAAGCTCAGCAATCACTGAAGAAAATAAAAAAGCACTAGATGGATTAGTTGAAAAGGATGAATATTACCAACGACCTTTATTGATTGGTTTAAAGACTATTAGCCAGTCAACACAACCAGCACAAATTAATAAAAGTTTGCATGGTTTTCTCATACTAAAAAACATTTACAACGAATTATCACCATTGATTGATCAACTTAATATCTCATCAGAAGCAATTCGTTATTATGGTTGTTGGGTGATTAAAGCTAAGGTGACTCAGATTACCGATATAACTGATGAGTATAAAAAGTACTTAATGCTTGTTGCTTTTGTAGTTCATCAATACAAAATTTGGCAAGAAACCTTGTTAGACATTCTGATAAAGTCGACTAGACATTATCAAAATAAAGCACAATTGATGGTCAATGCTATTAATTCCGCTAACGTACCGGAAAAAAATAAGTTAACTAAATCCGTGTTGCAAGCTTATGGTGAAAACCGAGTATCAGTACAAGCTGTACGTTCTGTCTTATACAATAAAAACTATAACGACCAGCAAAAACTGGCATCATTGTATAAGATTGTACCGGAGAAAGAATCGGTTATTGATAACAATGCTTATGAAGCAGCAAATCGACTGTTGCAAGAAATGGAGCAAGATAATGATAATAAGCACTATTACAGTGTTTTGCAAAGGCTTTCAATGAAATTGCAAAGACGGGTAGCTGATATTATTAAATATTTAGATTTTTCAGTTCACGATACGCTACTTAACTTAGATGAAGCCATTAAGCATTACCAAACACATAATAATCTTAACAAAAAATCACCTGCAAAGTTTCTTAGCATGGTTGAATATAGATTGGTATTTGAAGATAAATTCTTTGATGTATCACTATATAAAGCAATTTTATTTATTCGAGTTGCTGATGCCATTAAATCTGGTGCTATTAGCTTAGACCAATCCTATAAATATATGCCTATTAATTCATACCTCATAGGTGAAGAAAAATGGAAAGACGAACAAGAAAGTATTTTAGAGAAAGTTGGCCTATCTAAATTCATTAATATCAAGGAACTACTATATGAATTGAGGCAAAAAATTGATCCACTTTTTTATCATGTCAATGAGCGAATCAAAAATGGTGAAAATGCATATATTAAATTTAAAAAAGACGGAGGTTTCAGTGTATACACGCCTGCTGTTGATAAACCTGACTATGATTCCACTCTCAATTTGTTAGGCCGTGACCGCTATGTTTCTATTTTACAGATGATGTCAGAAATTAATGCTGCTACCCAATTTACATCTTGCTTCCAACACTTCAAACATAAAGGTGGAAAAACAGTTCCTGATGATTCAGTTTTCTTTGCTGGCCTCTTTGGATTAGCAACGAATATTGGCTTGCATAAATTATCTAGTTCGTCACTGGGTTTGAACTACAATACTTTAACAAATGCTGTTGAATGGCGTTTTTCATTAGAAAATCTATATTCAGTAAATGATGCTCTTATTGAACGCATTAATAAGCTATGGTTACCATCACAATTTAAAAAAGAGCGTTCTTTGCTACATACATCTAGCGACTCTCAAAAACGTAGTGTTACAGCTGAATCATTAAATGCTAATTGGTCTTACAAATACTTTGGTAATGGCAAAGGAGCTAACATTAATATGTTTATTGATGAGCGTGGAATTCTATTTTATGCGAATGTCTTTAGCAGTGCTGAGAGGGATGCGGCATATGTCCTGGATGGCTTACTGCACAATGAGAAATTTGAAAGCGATATGCATTCAACAGATACACATGGTTATTCAGAAATGGTATTTGCAATTTCTCATCTGTTAGACACATCGTTTGCACCACGTATTAAAGATCCTGATAGCATTGCATTAGTTTCGTTCAATGTAACTATAAAGGATCTTGAACAAAAAGGTTACGGTATCAGGCCAACATATTATGCTGATGAAAAAGATATTGAAAGCGGGTGGGATGATATACTAAGACTCACCGCAACTATTAAGCTTAGAGAACATAAGGCATCAACGGTTATTAAACGATTAAGTTCTTATACTAAACAACATCCACTGCTTAGTAGCATTAAATCCTTTGGTCGTATAATCAAGTCACTCTTTATACTCAATTATCTTGATGACGTAGAGTTAAGACAACAAATCGAGAAACAACTAAACAAAGGTGAATTAGCAAACCGTTTTTCTTCAGCAATTACCTTTGTAAACAACCAGGAAATCGTACAAAATTTGCAAGAAGATCAGGAAATAGCTGTTATGTGTAGACTGATTTTACAGAATATTATTATTCTCTGGAATTACACAGAATTAACAAAACTAATTATGCGATCAAATAAAGATCGACAACAAGAAATATTAGCCAATCTGATTCAAGGTTCAATTATAGCATGGGGTCATGTTAACCTGCTTGGACTGTACGATTTTAGGGATTTGAACGGTGCTAATGATAATGAATTTAATCCAAATGACGTTATAGAATTTAAGATAGCGTAGAAAGGGAATTTAAAAAAATTATGCAAAAATGGTTATGTTTTAATCAGCGAATGGCCGAATTGCCCCGTTTCTGTAATTATACCCAAGGTTGGGCTATTGGCTTTATCTACCTCTCTACCTTCTTCTCGGTAAGCTTTAGTCATATAGCATATAAACTTAGCCTTAGAGACAAAGAGATGCTCTTGAAGCTCGGGTTTTCGTGATATATCCAGTAAAATTTCATTCATTGCGTTTAAGTTATAGGCTTTACCACTACGTTTTTGAAGCTCATGGGAGTCTTCCTGAGAAAGCGGGTAATGTTCACTTAACCCAAGTTGGCAAATGCAAAAATAGAAAAGCCCAAGAACATGCGGTATACAGAAGGTTATGTACCCTCCGTAGGTCACTACAACTTAATCAATATTTTAGTATGCTGTAATTGTGGTTTGCAGAATAGTAGAAGCTACATTACAGGCGCGATAAATACTTAGTTGCTCTGGATTAGCCCTAGTGGATTTTCTAATATGAATCGGCTTAGCATCTTTTTGTTGTAGGGAAGTAGTAATGCGGTAATGAGTACTGAGCTTAGACATAATAGTTTGCCAGCTATCATTAATATTACTAAGTTTCAGTTGATAACGCACTGAATGTAATATGTGATAGGCCAAAACAGATATAAATATATGGCCGCTAATTCTATTAGTTTTTTGGTGATAAATTGGCCG
>JABSRY010000216.1:1880-5025 GCA_013214985.1 Hyphomicrobiales bacterium | reverse complement strand
CTATTGCCTCGATAAATTAGCCCCATCCCCCTATGAGGGCAATTGTGGCATCGAAGAGCTATTGGTAGGCCTTAAAGATAATTTTGATTGGCTACCCATCGTCGAAGAAGGCAAGCTAATTGGCTTGAATGCCCCAAAATTCGATGCAAGCAGCGAAATATCGGGTTCAATAACTTTAGAGCCAGGCGGGCAGTTTGAGCTAAGCGGCACACCGTTAAGTACAGTGCACGAAACATGCCGCGAGGTGCATGCACATTTACGCCATGTCCGTGCCGTTGGCGATGAAAAGGGTCGAGCATTCATCGGCCTTGGTTTTGCACCCACGTGGAAGCTAGAAGACATGCCCATAATGCCAAAAGGCCGCTATAAAATTATGCGCGAATATATGCAAAAAGTCGGCACGTTAGGCCGCGAAATGATGTTTCGCAGCGCAACAGTGCAAGTGAATTTAGATTTTGCATCAGAAGCAGATATGCTTAAAAAAATACGTGTGAGTATAGCCCTACAGCCAATAGCAACCGCGCTTTTTGCTAATTCCCCGTTTAAAGATGGCAAACCAAACGGGTTTTTAAGCTACCGCAGCGAAATTTGGAAGCACACAGACAATAACCGCACAGGCATGCTGCCCTTTATGTTTGATGAAGGCGCAGGTTTCGAAAGTTATGTCGATTATGCACTCGATGTGCCAATGTATTTTGTTTATCGCAATGGCCAATATATCAACGCAACAGGCGAGAGTTTTCGTGACTTTTTAGAGGGTAAATTAAAATGCCTACCTGGCGAAAAACCCACGATTGATGATTGGGAAAATCACTTAAGCACTCTATTCCCAGAAGTACGTATGAAACAATTCTTAGAAATGCGCGGCGCAGATGCAGGCAGCTGGCAAAATCTATGCGCTTTACCCGCATTTTTTGTTGGCTTGCTTTATGATGATGCGGCGCTAGATCAGGCATATGAACTCATCAAAGATTGGTCAACCGAAGAGATGCTAACCATGCGCAACGCAGTGCCAGTAACCGCATTGCAAACAAAATTCAGAAACGGCACATTGCAGGATATCGCAAAACAAGCAGTCGAAATTTCTCGCCAAGGCCTAGCAGCACGCAATATGTTAGATGCAAACGGCCAAAATGAAGAACATTTCATAGATAACATTGCCGAGATAGCCGAAACAGGCATCACCAACGCCCAAATTATGCTGAACAAATATCATGACGAATGGAATGGCGACATAAACCGAATTTTCGCAGAATATTCATATTAGCAGCTCGTATTAATATTATTTGCTTTTATCAATCTCTACAATTTCGGTTATGGATTTTTGTACAAGTTTAACACGGCCAGATTTTACCAAGGCATCCCGTAAGATATGTTCGATTTGCGCATTTAAACTGCGCAAATCGTCATCCGCCCACCGTTGAACGGCGTTTAAAATATCATGGTTTACTCGCAATGCAAATGCTTTACGTTTGGTCATTTTAGCCTCTAAATTAACTTTTAATAAAGTGTACCCGCATTCACAATAGGCTGCGCATTATTTTCGCTACACAATACCACTAATAAGTTGCTTACCATAGCTGCTTTACGTTCATCATCAAGCTCAACAATATTTTTTTCATTCAATTGCTTTAATGCATCATCAACAATCGATACAGCCCCTTTTACGATCAGTTTTCTCGCCGCCAAAATGGCAGATGCTTGTTGGCGTTGTAGCATAGCGGATGCAATTTCTCTTGCATAAGCAAGGTGGCTTATGCGTGCCTCAATTACTGTAACACCCGCAGAGTTTAGGCGGCTTTGTAGTTCGTCTCTTAGTTTTTCGGCAATTTCTGCACTGTGGCTACGCAATGCAATTTCATTTCCTTCATGTTGCTCATAAGGGTATGCAACAGCAAGGTCTCTAAGCGCAGCTTCGGTTTGAATGGTTACAAAATCTTCAAAATTATCTACTTCAAATAACGCTTCAGCTGTATTGTTAACTTTCCAAACCACCACAGCGCCAATTTCAATTGGGTTACCACTATGGTCATTTACCTTAAGCGTGTCCGAGTTAAAGTTACGAACTTTAAGCGATATTTTCATCTTTTTAAAAAATGGATTTGCCCAATAAAACCCAGATTTTTTTATAGTACCACTGTAAGAACCAAAAAATGTCATAGCTTTTGCAACATTTGGCGAAACCGTAAAAAACCCAAACATAATAATTAAAATGGGCAATATGGATAAGAGCGTAAAAATAGGCGCTTCACTATTTAGCAGATTTGCAAATAAAGAATATATCGACAATCCAATAAGCCCCATTAATATTAAAAACAGTATAAACCCATTAAACGCGGTTGCTTTAATTTCTTGAAATTTGGTATGTTCAGGCATTGATATATTTCCTAAGTAAGTATTAATTTGATATCATAATGATATTAATATAGTAAGCTGTTTCTATTTTTCAAGATCAAATAAAAAAGGCCGGCAATGCCGACCTAAATTAAATAATTCTACTTTAAAGCTAATATTTATTCAGCAGCTTCATTATATGCCTGAATACCGTTTGTACCAAGCGTGGCTAAACTGTCACAAATATGTTGCGATAAAATTTCCGCAGCCGAAGACAACGCGGTCTGAGGTTTAAGTAACAATATGTCGCTCGTGCCTAATTCACCGAAGCCCTCATCGGGGCCCAATGTGCGCATACCAGGGCGTAAGCCACTTTCGGCAATAGCGGTAACAGCAAGCCCTGCAATAACTGTCGAGGCAATAACCGCATGGTTGCGG
This sequence comes from Hyphomicrobiales bacterium, assembly GCA_013214985.1. Lineage (GTDB taxonomy): Bacteria > Pseudomonadota > Alphaproteobacteria > Rhizobiales > OSC116 > OCS116. The sequence goes on along the minus strand of JABSRY010000216.1, from coordinate 2,253 downwards.
GCTTGATAAGCAATTCTATACTGCCGCCCCATTTGTTTTAAAGTCCGTATGGCTTGGTTGCTCCAACAACAATCTTCCGCACAAATAGCAAGCGGTAAAACATCTTGCAATTGTGCACTATGAGTAGAGCTTGTTGCCCAAACCAAGCGTTCGCGCTTAAGCAGTTCGCCATGTTCTCTAAAACCAGGGCCAGTACCAATCGCCAAATCCAAATCACCTTTATGCAAACGCTGCGCGACATAATCGCTATCATCACAAATAATAGAAACTTCAACACATGGGTTCGAATAAGAAAATCGAGCCAAAATTTCAGGCAAATATCGCTCGGCATAATCATCGCCAATGCCAAGGCGCACAAGGCCAGATATTTCAG
>JABSRY010000216.1:0-1870 GCA_013214985.1 Hyphomicrobiales bacterium | reverse complement strand
GTAATGGTCAAAAAAGCTTCATTAATTAACCGAATAATGCGGCGTGCAAAATTAAGCAATATATCACCATCACGGGTGAGGCGGTTAATACGTCCTTCTTTATAAAATAATTTTTTGCCAATAGTTTCTTCTAAACGCTTCATTTGCATAGATACAGCAGATTGGGTCTTAAATACTTCGCGTGATGCAGCGGTAAAACTACCCGATTCAGCAATGGCCAAAAAGGTTTTAAGATTATCCATATCAAGAATTTGTACCATCACTAGCTCCACTAAACATCAACATTATTGGTCTTTAGCTAGATTGCATTCATTTTGTTAAACAGTCAATCGAGATATTGTATATATTTTTTAAAGCGCCTAGCTATGCTAATATAACAAGGCATATCAGTCGCTATGCGGCGATTCTTAGCCGTAAATTTTACAGTGGAAAAAGGTCAAATATGCCGCAGATAATGCCTATCGTTTTCTAAAACCAGCAGCAGGGCCCTTGCCATCATTCATTGCTGCAAGCTTGTTAATAACATATAAACATACAAATAACGATGCCATACCAAAGAAAATGTTGCCAACAGCATTACCCAAAAACACACCTTTAGCACCCATAATATAAGCGCCATATAATACGAATGGCACGGTGCCAATAGAGGCTTTGCCAAAGTTAAATGCTGTCGCCATTAATGGGTAACCCAAATTATTAAACGCCGCATTGGCAACAAATAGCATGCCGTAAAATAGGAAAGAAGGGCCAATCCAAATCGCAACAAATCGCATAAACTTCTCAGCATCTCCAACCACTTCAAAAGTTAGGACAACATAATCAATTGACAAATAAAATATAGTCGAAGCAAAAAGGCAATAGACAACCACAAAAATGATACTGTCCAATAAAGTGCGTCTAACCCTATCAAATTTTCTGGCACCAAAATTTTGCTCATATATAGGGCCGATAGCCCCCGATAAAGCAAATATAACACCAAAAACCACAGGCGCAACGCGGCCAGCAAGCGACCAACCCGCCATATAGCTTTCACCAAAATCGGCAAGTTGTACGGTCATAAACGCGTTGGCAAACGGCGTCGCTAGCATAGTTGCCATGGTGGGCACTGCAATAATTAAAATAATTGGCATTTGTGCTTTAAAGCGGCTAAATGAGAAAGCAATAGCAAAATCATGCTTGCCATAAACCAAATATAAAGCAGACGCCCCAATGGTTAGCCGAGCCGCAACCGATGCCCATGCAGCCCCTTCAATGCCCATTTCAAAACCAAAAATTAATATAGGGTCTAATATCAAATTCACCACAGATCCAGAAAGCATGGCAAACATTGCCAGCTTTGGCGAGCCCATAGCCCTAACCAATCCCCCGCCAGACATAGCAAGTGATAATAATGGTAAGGATGGCAAAAGAATTTTCAAATATTGACTGGCATATCCCAAACTTTCACCAGTAGCGCCAATAATGACTAGCAAATCGTCTCTAAAAACCCAAGTCGTTAAGCCAATTATAGTGGTGAACGAGGTGGAAAATATAAAGTTGTTAAGCGCAAGGCTGCGGGCTTTACTGTCTTCTTTCGCACCAATTGCCTTAGCGACCGTGGCAGACATCGCAATCGATAAACCAATAGAAAAACTCATGTTAAAAAATATAATTGCCGAAGCAAATGCCAAAGATGCCACAATGGCTTGGTTTTCAAGCATCGATAAAAAATACAAATCAACAAGTTCAACCGCAAATATAGACACCAAGCCAATAGATGCCGTAGTCGCCAAAACAACCACATGGCGCATAATTGAGCCGGTAACAAACTTAGCTTCAACTTTGGTTTTCTGTTTTTTGGGCGGGCTAGATACTGCAATACTCATAAATA
>JABSRY010000215.1 GCA_013214985.1 Hyphomicrobiales bacterium | reverse complement strand
TCCTCAACAATATATTAGATGAAGAATATAACAGCTAAAATAATCAAGGAAAAGGTGGGAGCGGAAAACCGCTTACATTAATTATCTTCGCGATTGTTATGATTATCATTGCGGTGCTAATGTTGAAGACTAAAAAAGATGCGACAAATGCAAATATCCGTTTAACCAGAGATAACGCTGTCAAGCTGATACCGCGGCTTTTATTCTTCGGGTTTGTTGTTGGTTTATCGGCTGGATTTTTTGGTATTGGTGGCGGTTTTTTAATTGTACCTGCGCTAATTTTTGCATTAAGGTTGCCAATAATATATGCGATTGGAACATCTTTATTTGCGGTTACGGCCTTTGGTTTAACCACCTCATTAAACTATCACCAATCGGGTTTGGTAGATTGGTCAATTGCTTTTCAATTTATTATTGGCGGTATATTGGGTGGCATAATCGGTACAATACTGGCGACAAAACTTGCAAATAAAAAGGCATTATTAACACGTTTATTTGCAATTATTTTAATATTTATGGCAATTTATATGGTTTATAAAAGCTATAACAACCTATAGAATTACACTATATACCGCTGCGTTTCATAAATGAAATCCAGTTTTTATAATAAATTTTATCTATTAATTCAGCACCATAACCAACTTCTTTAAACTTATTGACAAGGTTTGGAAGTTGGCGAGTTGTTTTAACTGCAGCAGGCATGGGTGCGCCATCGTAATCTGAACCCAACGCCACACCATCCTCGCCCAATTTATTGAGCGAATATTCGACATGGCTTAACATCAGATCTAAAGATGCGTCTTGATCATGGTCGCCATCTGCGCGTAAAAAGCCATTGGCGTAATTTAACCCAACAATGCCTTTTGTTTCTGCAATTGCATCTAATTGCTTATCGATTAAATTACGTGCTGTGTTGCTAAGTGCATGCATATTAGAATGGGTTGCCATTAACGGGTTATCGCTATATTTTGCGACATCCCAAAAGCCTTTTTCATTTAGATGTGAAAGATCGACCAAGATATTCATTTGGTTACAGAGCTTAATTAACTCGATGCCTAAATCACTTAAACCAGAACCTTGATCTGGTGTTAGAGGAAACTCAAATTGCACACCCACACCAAACAAATTGTCTCGGCTCCAAACAGGGCCTAATGAGCGCAAACCTGCAGCATAAAGCGTCTCAAGCGAATTAAAATTACGATCGATAGCTTCGACGCCTTCTATATGTAGCATAATACCCATTTTGTGGCTAAGTGCAGCATCCTCTAACTCGGCGGCGGTTCGGCAAATGACGATAGAGCCTTTGCTTTGGCGCTCTAGCCGATACGCCTCGGCAATCATACCCGAAACCACATCTAGGCTGTCTTTATAATCGTAATTATCGATTGGTTTTACACCAACGGGCATTTCACTTTTGCCGCTTAAAGTCTCGTTACTGGTGAACATAGCAAATAAGCCACCGTTAAAACCGCCTTCTTTGGCTTTAATGGCATCTATGTCTAATTCGTCTTGTTCTTTAAAAAAATCTAACGGTTTGCCTTTACGCTTTGCGGCTTCGAGTTTAAACAAAACATCATTATGCCCATCTAGTATTATTTGTGTCATTATTGCGCCTTTATAGTTTATATCTATAACCATAGTAGGGTATTAGTGCTAAATTAAACATCAAATTATATTGATCGGTTACATTCTAAAAATACCGAATTTTGTTTCATCAATTTTAGCATTTAGGCAAGCAGAGAACGCCAAACCAAGCACGCGACGGGTTTCGGTTGGGGTAATGATACCATCATCCCACAGCCTTGCAGTAGCGTAATAGGGATTGCCCTCATCTTCATATTTTTGCAAAATTGGTTTTTTAAATTCGGCTTCTTCTTCTGCGCTCCACACCTCGCCTCGGGCTTCTTTTGCATCGCGGGTTAAGGTTGATAACACCCCTGCAGCTTGCTCGCCGCCCATAACCGAAATACGGCTGTTAGGCCATGTAAACATAAAGCGAGGGCTATAAGCACGGCCACACATGCCATAATTACCTGCACCAAAGCTACCACCAACTACCAAAGTGATTTTAGGTACATTAGCATTGGCAACTGCCATTACCATTTTGGCACCATCTTTGGCTATTCCGCCCGATTCATATTGCTGCCCAACCATAAAACCCGATATATTTTGTAAAAATAATAATGGGATTTTGCGTCTAGAACATAGCTCAACAAAATGCGCGACTTTAAGTGCCGATTCTGAAAATAGAATGCCGTTATTACCAATTATACCAATTGGAATGCCTTCTAAATGTGCAAAACCACAAACCACGGTTTTGCCATATAATTTTTTAAATTCATTAAACTCTGAACCATCGACCAAACGGGCAATAATTTCGCGCACATCCACGGGTTCGGATAATGTTTGCGGTACAATGCCGTTTAGCTCGTTAATATCATATAGCGGTTGTTCGATGGATTGCTCCACCACATTTGGGTTTTTAGCGATGTTCAAATTTGCAATAATTTCACGCGCGATTTCTAGGGCATGATTATCATTTTCGGCCATATGATCTGACACGCCAGAAACGCGGCAATGCACATCTGCGCCGCCCAAATCTTCGGCCGATACGATTGCGCCCGTAGCGGCTTTAACCAATGGCGGCCCTGCCAAAAAAATTGTACCTTGGTTGCGCACAATAATTGTTTGATCGCTCATTGCTGGCACATAGGCGCCGCCCGCTGTACATGAGCCCATAACCACAGCTATTTGCGCAATGCCTTTGGCGCTCATTTGGGCTTGATTGTAAAAAATACGGCCAAAATGCTCGCGGTCAGGAAAAACTTCGGCTTGGTTTGGTAAGTTGGCGCCGCCACTATCAACTAAATAAATGCATGGGAGCATATTCTCTTCGGCAATTTCTTGTGCTCGTAAATGTTTTTTAACGGTTAATGGGTAATAGGTGCCGCCTTTAATGGTGGCATCATTGCAAATAATCATACATTCATGGCCTGAAACGCGGCCAACACCTGCGATGACGCCTGCGCTATGAATGTCGCCGCTATACATGCCATTTGCGGCTAGCATGCCTACTTCTAAAAAGGCTGATCCTTTGTCTAGCAGCTCTGCAACGCGCTCACGCGGCAATAGTTTACCGCGCCCTAAATGCTTCGCCTTAGCGCGTTCACTGCCACCTGCTGCAACTATGGTGCGTTTTTTAGTTAATTCGTTTACCAATTCTTGCATCTTAGCTTCATTGGCTAAAAATTTTTCTGAATTGACATTAATTGCAGATTTAAGTTTCATAAGTCACCTTTTTTCGAACGATATTTATTAGTTTCACCAACGTAAAACATCAAAATTATTGAATAATAATACTCATGTTTTAAGTTTAGTTATATTTTATATCGGCTATATTAGTTTCAACATTAAATTTGAGAAACCTATGCCAAATTCTAAAACCACAAGCACGCTTAGTGCCCCATCATTTACCGATATCTGTTTAATCCTATTTGTTGCGGCCATATGGTCGTCGGCATTTACCGCCATTAAAATTGCAATTGTTGAATTCGAACCTATTATGGTTGCGTTTAGCCGTGTTTCGCTAGGGTTTATTTTTTTACTCTCCTATATTTTAATTCTACCTTTATTTAATAAAAAAACCGCATGGCCAACTGGCACTAAAAACTGGGTTTTGTTGGCCTTTATTAGCCTGTTATATACCGCTGTACCTTTTTCCCTTATCAGTTGGGGGCAAAATTATATCAGCGCTTCTCTCACCTCTATTTTGATGGGGTCATCCCCCCTAATTGGCTATATAATTACCCATTTTGCAACAAAGGATGAGAAACTAACTCCGCTTAAATTTTTAGCCCTCGCCCTTGGTATTATTGCTGTTTATATTGCTGTTGATGTCAGCGACAGCACAAATATTAACGACAGCTACTGGGGTATGGCAGCAATTTTACTCGCCTTATTATGTTATGCAATTTCGGGCATGTTGACCCGCAAGGTTGACAATGGATCGACCGAAAAAATGAGCACCGCTGTATTGGGGTTAGGCACTATATTTTTAATTCCTGCTTTATTGATTTCTGACCAACTTCCTACAAATTATACTGATTTAAATATGGATTCTGTTTGGGCGATTGTTTATTTGGGTATCTTCCCTACAGGACTTGCATATCTTATTCGGTTTTACCTTATTGTTAAAATTGGCTTTACCGCATTTTTAACTACTATTTTCTTCATACCTATATTTGGTGTATTGCTATCTGCTTGGATGCTGAATGAAGCCCTAACCATTAACATTTTTATATCATTAATAGTGGTTATTGCTTCACTCATTGTAACCAAAATTGCGTCTAGGCAAGCACTCAAAAAGCAATTGAGTTCTCAAGCATAATATGTCTAAGAAGTTTCATTAAACAGCTCACGACCAATTAACATTCGGCGAATTTCGCTTGTGCCTGCGCCAATTTCGTAAAGCTTTGCATCGCGCAGCAAACGCCCTGCTGGATATTCATTGGTATAGCCATTGCCGCCAAGTGTTTGAATGGTTTCTAATGCCATCCAAGTTGCTTTTTCGGCCGCATAAAGTATAACGCCTGCCGCGTCTTTGCGGCTTGCTTCGCCTCTATCACAGGCTTTTGCAAAGGTGTAAACATAAGAGCGGCATGCATTCATTGTGCTATACATATCGGCTATTTTGCCTTGCATTAACTGGAAGGTGCCAATAGGCTTACCAAACTGCTCGCGCTCATGAATATAAGGCACGACGACATCCATACAGGCCATCATAATGCCTGTTGGGCCTGATGATAAAACAGCACGCTCATAATCTAAACCAGACATCAGAACTTTAACGCCACTGTTTAGTGTGCCTAATATATTTTCGACTGGTACTTCGCAATTTTTAAATACTAATTCGCATGTATCTGAACCACGCATGCCTACAATGACCGTTTATCCTTTTGGAACATATGGAGGTTACCATCAGGAATACCGAAAGACGATGAGAAAGTGGATTCTTGGTCGAATTCATATTCTCATCTCTTCATGGCATTCTTGGT
>JABSRY010000214.1 GCA_013214985.1 Hyphomicrobiales bacterium | reverse complement strand
CGGCTAGCCCGTATAAATATGGCCGCCCCATGGAGCATGCATTTGCGCCAAGCGCCAAGGCTTTAAGCACATGCGTGCCGCGCCTAACACCGCCATCGCAGATTATTTCAATTTTGCCACCGACGGCATCGACAATGTCACTTAGCAAGTCGAACGGTGCGGGGCTGTGATCTAATTGTCTGCCGCCATGGTTGCTGATCATAATGGCGCTCGCGCCGATGTCGACAGAGCGTTTGGCATCTTCTACCGACATAACACCCTTAATGGCAAAGGGGCCGCCCCAGGCTTCGATGGCTTTTTTGGCATCATCCCAACATAAATTTGTATCAAATTGTGAGTTAATATAATCGACAACCGACAAAGGCTCAGCGCTAGTGGCTTTTAACTGATCTTCCAAATTTGCTAATTTAAAGGCTTCATGGGTAAAATAGTTATAAACCCAGCGTGGACGCATAGCAAAGCTCATTATGCTAGAGGGGGTGAACTTGGGTGGCATGCTCATGCCTGTGCGCAAATCGCGCTCTCTATTGCCCGCGACAATGGTGTCTATGGTTAGGCAAAGGGCGGTGAATTTGGCCTTTTTGCAACGTTCAATTAGCTCATAGGTTAAGCCGCGGTCTTTATGAATATAAATTTGAAACATTTTTGGGCTGTTGGTTAATGCGCCAACTTCCTCGATACTGACCGAGGATAAGGTGGAAAGGCTATAATAGTGGCCAAATTTTTCGGCAGCTTTTGATGTGGCGCGTTCGCCATCATGGTGAAATAAACGGCTCATACCTGTTGGGGCTAAAAATAATGGACTATTTACTTTTTGCCCTAATATAGTGGTCGATAGGTCGATATTGGCCACATCTGCAAGGCCATTTGGTATTAAGTCATAATCATCAAAGGCTTGGCTGTTGCGCCTAAGGGTAAACTCATCATCGGCGCCGCCATCTATATAATGAAATAGGGGGGATGGAATGCGGCTTTTAGCCATTTTGCGAAAATCATCTATATTGTGACAGTTTTTAAGTTGCATAATTTCTCCACCATGCTATTTTTACATAATTGGTCTGACCATTAAGCCAATATAGGTTTGAATTATAAAAGAGTCAAATCAAAATAATTAATTGGAAAGTTTTAAATGCAGAATTTTGAACCCGTTAAAAGCACCCGAGTAGCAGACATTATTATCGACCAAATACAGGCGATGATTGCCAAGGGGATTTTAAAAGCGGGTGAAAAATTACTTTCTGAGCGAAAGCTGTGTGAGCAACTAAATGTATCACGGGCATCGGTACGAGAAGCGATTTCAATTATGAAAGACCGCGGCATTGTTGAAACCTATAGAGGCAATGGCACCATAATATGCGATATTTTTAAAAAGCGAATTAGCGACCCATTAGAAAATATTATAAAAAATAGTGGTGAGCTGACGTTGGATATAACAGAAATGCGTAATATATTGGATGTAAAAGCAACGCGGTTAGCCGCCAAACGCCGCACCAATGCAGATATTGTGCAAATTGAAATTGCTTATAAAAATTTAGTGGATGCAAGCAATAATAAAGACGTAAGATTGATGATTGAAACTGATGCGGCATTTCATTTAAGTATAGCGGAAGCCACGCATAATATAGTGCTATTATACTCAATGCGCAGCATGATTGAGCTTATAGAGCATAGCATTTATGAACATATGAACTATTTAGAAAATATGCCAGAGGGTTTTAAAGACAATGCGAAAGAGCACGAAGCAATTTATTTAGCGGTGGTAAACGGCGATGCTGATGCTGCTGAACTGGCATCTGAAAATCATCTTAAGCATTTCACTGAATATTTGAAAAATAGGGCGTAAAATTGAGCCTAATTTTTGTAACTGAACTGCATATTTTCTAGAATAAATTCGGATATTTTTTTTAACTTCATCGGCATGGGAGCATAAAACGGGTGCACCAAATAAAGCGGCCATTCGTTCAACTGCCACTCAGGTAAAATATTGACGATATCACCATCATCCAAGGCTTTCTTTGTGGTAAAATCTAATAAAGCGCCGATATGGTTGGAGTTTAGCACCGTGTCCAAAATTAGCTTGTAGCGATTGATGATGTTTAACTTTTTTGGGTTTAGGATGATGTTTTCATGGCCATTGTAAAGTTGAATTTTGCCCTGTTTAAACGTGTAGGGGTTAACGACTAAGACATGGTTTTGCAAATCGGCAATATTTTTAATATTCTTAGATAAAGCTCTGTTTTTTGTCGACATATATAGCTTTTCGACCATGGGGCCCATTTTTTTTACTACCAAATTTTCATCGACCACTTGCCCAGATCTTATTGTCAAATCGATATTCTCTTTAATCAAATCTATAGGTTCGTTGGTAATGTTAATGTTGAAATTAATGTCTGGAAATTGGTTGAACAGCTTAGGTATTATGGGTTTGAGGGCAAAGCTTGCGATACTATCATTTACAGAAATAGCAAAATCACCCGTTAAGTTAGATTGCACCTGTTGAGCCAAATGATCGAGTTTTAAATGCCGTGAATATAGCTCTAATGCGGGGTGTTTGAGCTGTTTACCTGCATCGGTTAAGTTCATTTTGCGAGTGGTACGGTGAAACAACTTTACTTTGTAACGGGCTTCTAAATCATTTAATTTTCGGCTGATATGGGCTTTGGAGCGCTTTAATATAGTTGCTGCATTGGTTATTGAGCCTTTTTCTATAATGGCGGCAAAACATATCATTTCTTCTATTTGATCTAACATTGGCGGCTCTATTGTTACTTATATGTAACAATATATTGTAATTAACCCACTAATCAAAGCTAAAATATTGGTTATAATTAAGCTACCTCATGAAAAGGAAATTAAGATGGCATATGAAGCAATTAATTTTAATGACAAATTAGCAATGTTTAACGAGACTTGGCAGCCAAAAGTGATTGCCGAAATGAACGATTATCAGTTTAAAATCGTAAAGTTAGAAGGGGATTTTATTTGGCACGAACATGCTGATACGGATGAAACTTTTATAATATTAGAAGGTGAGTTGCGTATTGACTTTAGAGATGGACATGTAAATATTAACCAAGGTGAAATGTATGTTGTGCCTAAAGGGGTTGAGCATAAACCGTATGCCGAAAAATTAGTAAAAATGTTGCTGATTGAACCGAAGGGTGTCTTAAATACGGGTGATTTAGCAACCAGTAAAACAACCGCAGAAAATGATGTTTGGACATAAATAAGAAAGAAAGTGGAGATTAGCATGAAAAGAATTTTAATAGTCGGCGCGAATGGCGCAATTGGCAGTGCCGTTGCCAAAGATTTAGCGCAAGATTTTGAAATTATTAGAGCAGGGCGCACCAATGCCGATATTATATTAGATGTAACTGACCGCGCATCGATTGATAAAGCGTTAAAAGGCGTCGCCAAATTTGATGGGCTGATTACCTGTTATGGCAAAGCAGCATTTGGTGAATTTGCTGATATTAATTTGGCAGATGAAGGCAATGGGCTTGGTTATAAATTTAGCGGCCAAGTGAATATGGTGCAAGCGGTATTGCCATTGCTAAATGTTGGTGCATCTATTACCCTAACCAGTGGTATTTTAAACGATCAGCCTATTGCAGGTGGTGTTTTTGCAGCGGCGGCCAATGGTGCGCTTAACAGTTTTACCTATGCATTGGCGTTAGAGCTTAATGGCCGTGCTCGGGTAAATATTGTTAGCCCAAGCTTAATCGCAGATAGCGAAGATGCAATGGGTCGCACCTTCCCTGGTTATGAAATCACCCCGATGCATGATGTTGTGAACGCCTACCGCCATTGTGTTATGGGGCAATTAAACGGCAAAGTTTTACGCCTTTACCGCCCAATATAATTTGTAAATATGGGGGGTAATTGGTTCTGCTGCATATACGGCATTGGCTATAGTGAGTTGAAAGAAATGCTTTATGAACGTGGTGTTATTGTAGATCATTCAACAATATATTGTTGGGTTTTGAAATATGCACCAGAACCAGTTACTCGAATAAACCCTATTTACGGTAATTAATCGAAAAATCATTCAGTCAAAAAATTCACTAAGCGTTTGGTTAAACTAACTTTTTGTGTGTTAGATGGCCATACTAAATGCACTGGCACATCGCGCAGTTTCCAATTGGGTAATATTTCAACCAACCCCTAGCCACTTGATCGCAATATAAAAACTCTGGCGGGCTAACAATACCAAGCCCTTGTTCGGCCAAATGTTGTGCAGCCGAGACATCATCAACTATTATCCGAGGCTTGTAATTCAGCTTAAAATCTTCACGATTTTCATCCAAGAATAACTTGCTAAATGGCCGTTGGGAAATGCCTATAAAATCCCAGTTAACAATATCATTTGGATGCGCCAAATCTGTAACATTTAGATGATCATTTTCAATATATTTGGGCGATACTAACAATTTAAGCACCAAATTATGTAGCTTTTTTGACATTAACGCACTATCTGGAAAATCACCTGCTCTTATTGCCAAATCAATGCCCTCTTCAATCAAATTAAGCGGCAAATCATTAAACCTAATATCCAAATCCACGTTTGGGTGATTAAGTGAAAATTCTGCGATTTTCTTCAATATCGGGTTTTTAGAATAAGTTGCTGGCATCGCAATTTTTAAACTACCAACCAATTGCGTTTGTTCCCTAGCAATTTGGTCAACGCCCATTTCAGCCGCAATCAACATCTTTTTTGCAGATATATATAGCGTTTCGCCATCATGCGTTAAGGCAAGCTTACGAGTAGATCGGTACAATAACGCAACACCAAGTTGCTGTTCCAATTTAGCCAAATGATGACTGACTACTGACGGCGTTAAATTAAGTGCTTTTGCCGCTTCACGAAAACTTCCACGGTCAACAATAGTAGCAAATATAGCCATTGCCTTTAAGTTATTAATCATTGTATCAAAATTTCGAACTATTAATTTCAACTATACTATATTTTAATCATTTTTAGGGTTCAATTCCCTGCCCCTTGGGGCGTAGAATGTTCGCATGAGCAAATATATTCATAAGAGCCATAATGTTACGGTGTTGCTTTATCACC
>JABSRY010000213.1 GCA_013214985.1 Hyphomicrobiales bacterium | reverse complement strand
CCTGTTTTTAGGCAGAGAATATACAAAGTCACCAATCCCATTGCTTGACCGTAAAAGAATGATTAAAGAGACCGAAGCTTTGGTGAAAGAACTTGATGTTCGCATTCCGTCTGCTTTATCAACGATTAGCGATTTATCGGGAGGCCAGCGACAAGGGGTGGCAATTGCACGTGCTACCCATTGGGCGCAGAAGCTTATTTTATTAGATGAACCAACCGCTGCGTTAGGTGTTGCAGAGACAGCGAGAGTTGAATCTATAATTGAAAGTCTCAAAGAACGAAACATCGCTATTTTCATCATAAGTCACTCATTGGATCAGGTGTTCCGATTGTCCGATAATATATGTGTCTTACGTCAAGGTGTTCAAATTGGGGTGAGAGAAACTTCAAAAACAGATAAAAATGAAATTGTCTCTATGATTACTGGTCTGAGTCATTAAATGGTAAAAGTTATGAATAATACGCAAATGTTTAGAGAAATTGCTGAAATTCCAGCAGTTGTAGAACGTCAAATTAATGAATTATTGCCCGTGTATTTGGAAATAGGGAAAATGTTAGTAACTCGCTCGGGGCCTATCATAACCTGCGCAAGAGGAACATCAGATCAAGCTGCCCAATATTTCAAATTTTTGGTCGAATCTGGTACTGGGCGTCCCGTGACTTCGATGCCACCATCTATTGCATCTGTTTATCATTCAAAATTGAAGTTGGAAGATGGTGTTTGTTTATCTATTTCACAGTCGGGGGGCAGCCCAGACCTTTTAGCTCTTCAAAATGCGGCTCAGGAAGGTGGAGCGATTGCTGTTTCGGTACTAAATACAATTCCATCTCCAATGAGTGTTAATTCTGATTATTCTTTACCCTTGGTCGCGGGCAAAGAAAATGCAGTTGCAGCTACAAAATCATTTGTAGCAAGTCTTGTTGCTGTGGCAGCAATTTATGCCGGAATGAAGAATGATACCTCACTAATTGAGGCACTAAAAATATTACCAGATTCGCTAGATAAATCACTCGGAATGAATTGGGATGCTGCGACTGATGCCTTTAAAAACTCACAATCATTATTTGTCTTAGGTAGAGGGGCAGGATATGCAATTGCGGGTGAGGCTTCACTCAAGCTTAAAGAGACCTGCCAAATACACGCTGAAAGTTATAGTGCAGCAGAAGTGCAGCATGGGCCGATGGTATTGGCACGTAAAAAGTTGGCTGTTTTGGCTTTTTTCCCCAGTGGCAGAGGGCATGAGAGTGTATTGAAATCAGTAGAAATTTTTTCAAGAAATGGAGCAAGTGTATTTACTGTGGGTTCTGATTTAGGTACTGCGAGTAATTTGTCTTCTGCGCCAAGCCCGCACTTTCTTTTGAATGAAATATGTCAAATCACGTCATTCTATAAATTTGTTGAGAAGCTCTCGTGTCATATGGGCCTTAATCCAGACAAACCCCCATTGCTCAACAAAATAACCGAAACAATCTAATCAGTAATATATGAACCTGTTGAAAATTTATTTTGAAAAACTCCTATGGAAGAAATTGAAAGAGATGATCTGGGTAAGATTAGATATCTGCCAACCTTGGTCGTCATAATTTAATTGTTAGTAAGGGTGTTGGCACCTTTGTCAGGATCTTGGAAAATTATCTATTTATGATGCTCGAAAGCTTGGCGCTTATCCAAGCCTGTGTTGAGTCTACGTTTTCGTCATAGAACCGGATAAGTTTTTCTGATTAGTTTTTATTCAAATAACGGAATGAATTTTACAAATACAAACTGGGTTAGATGCGGAGGTTTTAAGAAATAGAGGTAATGTTTCTGAATAAATTTTCAGTATTTACTGAATTAGATTTTCTTGCTGAATTTATTTATAAAACCTGATAGTTCGGGGAATTGGATTAAATTTAACTCTGTTCCTTGGGGCGGCTTCCTAACTATCCACTAGGGAGCCGTTTTTATATCAATGACGTACTATACATAAAATTGTATTATTGTTTCCACTAATTATGACCTTTTGAAATAACCTAATATTTAGATTGATTATATTATCAAATCAATAAAACTCATTTCGAGAGTAAACCTGTCAAATTTAATTGAGTGTTAATCTTTAGAGTACAACCTCTAGATGTTCTTAATGTTTTGTGGATAGACATTTTGAGTCAAGATTTGAATTTAAATATTTTGATCAAAATTTTAGCTTTAAGATTTTTCTTGTAACTTTACGTAGAGAAATTTCGTATGACTAAATTATTTTTTATTATCAATAATTCCAGTTTTCTAAACAGAGAAATATCACCACCTCCAAACACATCTTAGATTTTTCAATTTTGAATTTAGGCATGACTTCTATTGCCTAAATCAATTTATTGACTTCTTGAGCGCGCTTGATGTTTCAACGTGGTGGATCGTTGACGTCAAAATTACGCAAATAATTATCTGGTGGGCAGCCTGAATTGAGTTTCAGAATGGCCGTAGCTTTTGGTGAATTAAAATACGCAAATTATGACTATCTGAAATCCCGTCCTGTTCAGGCATGGGCATGGGAATATTTACGTCGTAACTCTGCTTACATTGAAGCATGGTATACTCACATGAGCCAGGTTTCTGGCCATAACTCGTGTTTGGATATTGTTGAAAACGGTGAGATGGAGGCGGCTGCTATGTTTGGATTGTTGTTTTTTCGTTGACCCAGATTTGGACTCCGAATCCGCAAATGTGTTTTGGGTGGAACCAATTGATCCCCATATTCTGAATTGTAATTTATTGCCTTTGGATTATCAAAAACCATGTCTGAAACTTGTTTTGAATGATATTGTGTGTGACTTTAGCATTAAAACAACCTGTGATGATGAATGTCATTTACTTGTTTCTGATCAGAATGGTTGCATTCAGCTTATCTTTGACCAAGCTCCTAATTTTGAATGTTCGTTTAGTTTTTCAATTAATCTAATTTCTTCAGTTGGTTTAACACAAAAGGGTGATGCATTGGTTCGCTTAGAATATTTGTTGAATTATGGTCATTTTAAACATTCTGATATTCCTTATCCGCTAAATAAATTTGCTTCTCGGGAATTGCTTTATGCCTATGATTTATGGAAATTAGGTTTGTCGCAGCGGGAAATTGGACTCAAAATATACGGTAATGCTGCTATATTAGATGGCTGGGATGGTATTAGTGATAATATCAGAACTCGTACAAGAAGGCTTATTTCTCGAAGTCGAGAATTAGTTGCTGGAGGGGCTCATACATTTTTTAAAGTTGATTGATGTGGGGGAATTATTCTTCGAACAATCACGCTCTACTCGCAATCTTGCGATTGCTTATCAAGCCGCTTAGCGTCTTGACCAAAGGTGACGATCCTTTTACCAAGACAAAAAATATGCGTTTGCATTCTATGGTTATGCAATTAGTGCATGTCTAATAATCGCAGGCAACTCTTTAATTCACGAGATAAACCACTATATATAAGTCAACAGATCACTCTAGGATCTATAGGAACTTCCTTCCTCTTGTTCCTAACACCACCAATCTCCTCCCTTTTGATTGGTATCTAGAGAAAACTCTTGAGGACGGTGCTTTCTGCATCGTCTTTTTTTTGCCTTTTTCCAATTTCATAAATATTCATTTCATAAAATCAACTAGCAGTAAAAACATGCGATTTTGATGGATTATCTATTTCAACTCGCATGATTTCAAATAATCTAGCATACTGGATACCCAAGGCAGGATTGTAAGAACGCAATCTGCCAAGGATTTTCACTTTTGATATATTTGTGTTTATTCGATTGCTTTAGTGGACGTATCCATTGTGTGAACATTTAGAAATTTTTCTATCTCATTGAATGCCTCATCTGCTTCTGGCACTTGAAATGCATGCCATACATGCATAACAAATGGCCATGTTTGCAATATGGCTTTAGAACCTTGGTCATTGGCTTTGTTGACATAACGTACAGCATCGTCCAGAAACATTTCAGCCTCAGATGCCTGAATTAGGGTAGGCGGCAAGTTAGAAAGATCACCCAATAATGGCGAGACAATTGAATTGCTGGGATTGACTTTATGAAACAAAAAACTAAACCCTAACTTGAAAAACTTTGGTGCTTTTACAATAGGACCAAAACTCTTGCCCTGCATAATGTCAGTATCAATATTTTTAATCAAACTTGGGCTTGTAAGGGTAAGATCTGTTTGTGGCGACATGGATACGACAGCATCGGCAGTACGCAATTTGTTATCTCGAGCCCATGCAATTGTTGAGAGTGCTAGGTTGCCGCCAGATGAATCACCGATAATAATTAACTTTTCGACGAGAGACTGACCAGTGGGGCCATTCTCTAAAATCCAAGCATATGCTTTTCGGCAATCTTCAATACCGTCCATACGCGAGTGCTCAGGCATTAATCGATAGTCAATTACCAGAACTGCTGCATTGGCAATTCTAGATAAGCGGCTGGTTATC
The DNA here is from genome assembly GCA_013214985.1 of Hyphomicrobiales bacterium. GTDB lineage: Bacteria > Pseudomonadota > Alphaproteobacteria > Rhizobiales > OSC116 > OCS116. Next base: position 650 of record JABSRY010000213.1, on the reverse strand, counting down.
AGACGATGACTTTTGGGACTGCCCATTACATATGCGCCGCCATGAATATATAGCAAACGCCGATTGGGGTTTGCATTGGGTGCAAGTATCCATTCTGCTTCAACTCCACCAGCATTGACTGGTTTAATCTCTGCATCAATTTTAAATGCTAAGCCTCTTTCATCCATTTGTTTGCGCATTAGGCGTGTCAGCTCTTTGTTGCTTAGTTTTGTGGGTTTTTCCATATCCGAAATAATAAGCTGTGCAATGGCTTTGTGCTCATTGCTTTCGTTGGTGCGTTGGCCTGTTGCAGAATGTTTGGGTAAATCATATTCACTATGATCTTTACTGCCAAACGCTAAGGTGACGGTTAGAAAAACAGCTATCAGAAGTGCTGCCAGACTTATTAAAATAATTATAGTCATTTTCTTCATAAAACCTCTAAATGTTCTGAACGGCAATAGAACCAGCTCAATTTGTTGAATTGGCCAAAGCGTAATCCATCGTTTTCCTCATACAAAGCCGGCAAAATGTATGTTGGAAATCTCAGGTGCTTAGCATCCTGAGGTGGTCCCCAAATCTGCGACAGATTATGTATTGATTTAAGCTACACTTTTCACTGACCAGTCATTGGGTTGATTGTTTAATTTGTTCCAATAAATCACATCTGG
>JABSRY010000212.1 GCA_013214985.1 Hyphomicrobiales bacterium | reverse complement strand
AAGATGTAAACCAATCCTCATTTAACCAATCATTTATAAACTCGGGTTTAATTTCATCAAGGTTATCTTCCGTTGTTATTGCTTCTGGCAAGCTTGCTTTTCCAGAGAGACCATTTAAAGCTGTACCAAACTCAGGATGCCCATCAAATGGAGTGCATGCCCATCGAATTGAATCACCTAAAGTAAAAATATTGGGGCGATAGATTGAACCATTTACTTTTACTTTATAGAATATAATCTTACATTCTTGATTTGCGTTGTCGAGTCCCAAGAGTTGACACCCGAATGATATTTTTAAATTTTCAGGAACAAGTGTCATTTTTTTAAGTAATTTTTCCGCTGGAGTTAACCACACTATCCTTGTTGAGTTATTGCCTCCAGGCCTAAAACCACCTTTTGGTTTTTTATTAATTTTATTTCGAATACTGGGGGTGTCGTCATTAGCTCTGTTTGAGATAAGGTATTTAGTGCGCGTTATATTTGCAAGTATAAGGGTATTAGGTAATTTAATCTTAGGTCCAGATGTTCTTATTTTTATTCCTGAATCTTTAATAATATTGGTTACGGCTCTATACAACAATTTACTTGAATTAATTATGGGTTTATCTTTATGAAGTTTTGATACGGCTATTTCAAAGTTTGTTAAATTAGTTGAATCAACTAATTTTTGAGAAATAGTATTGAGCCAATTAATATAGTTATGATTTTCAGGAAAATGCTGCTCAAATTCATTCTGTGCAATTTTGCACCAGTTGTAAAGTGACATAAATACCCTCTTCATTTATAGATACAATCAAGTTATGGGAAATTTGTTATAAAAGCAAATTGAGTTTGAACTGTTATCTAGTTTAAAGGTTCTGACTATATTGTTAGGCACAGCTCGTAAGGTCTTTTATCCCCATCATCTGTTCAGATTTATTAAGGTTGTATGATCCGTTTTTACTTTCGCACGGTATTTAGATACCAAAGTTGTGTTCGGTCCAAACCATACGCTAGATGCATTATCCAGCAATTCAAGTATTGCAAATAAACGATTTTTTATAAATGTCCGCAGTTTTGCGATGAAGCGCCAATATCTAAATCGGGCTAATACCTACATGTTCCACAATTATAAATTATGCTAGTTGGGTCATGCGTTGCAAATGAACCTATAATGACGCACAATGACTTAAACTAAACATCACAGACATCCGCCATAAGGAATGATGCAAGATGTGTGCTGTATTACATACAGAACCACTTGGCAGGGGAGATGCTGCGCTCTCCCCGTGCACCCCACAAGCAATTGGCAACTCGATTGCCAGTAAATTGTGTCGCCGATTAATCACTCACACTATTTGATCGCCCTTTAAGACATGCCTTTTTGTTTGCCTAAAGCCATACAAAAAACAACAGGTAAAACATTTATTTTTTATTGCAACGAATTTAATTACAAGTAATAATTCAATTAAAAATCGATAGTGATTTACTACTTGAATTTAAACTTAATGAGTATCAATTATAGAATAAATCATATTTGATGATGGAAAGCAAAACATGCATATTGAATCAATCCAACTTAAAAATTTTAGATGCTTTGGGCCTGATACAATAAAAATAGCTTTTCAGCAAGATTTAACTACTTTCGTCGGAACAAATGGCTCTGGTAAAACCGCTGTAATGCAGGCATTAATGCGTATGTTTGGTGTTACCACTGAGCACAGAAAGGTCTCACTTCAAGATTTTTATGTTCCTGTTAATGAAACTGAAAGCCCTATTGAGCGATCCCTACACGTTGAAGTGATTTTAGTTTTTCCCGAACTTGCGGATCCAGTGGCAGAAAATATGACAGCAGTGCCTTCTTTTTTTCGGCAGATGGCAAGTGATGATAACGGACAATTGAAGGTGCGGCTGCGATTAAATTCTACTTGGACAGATGACGGATCCATATCAGGAGAAGTTGAAACTGATCTTGTAGCTATTACAACATTCAGCGAAGAATATGATGAGGATCAAGTTCATAGATTACGGCCATCAGATAGGGCAAGAATTCAGTTTATCTATATTCCCGCAGTTAGAAATGCTTCTGCACAAGTCACAAGTTTTCTTCGAGGGCGCTTGTGGAGAGCTATTTCATGGTCAGAGGATATGCATGAAGTTCTTGAAGCGTCAGGTGCTGCCCTCAATGCGGCCTTTAGTGACGAAAATGCAATTACTAAGATTTCTGATATTGTTAAGAAAAGGTGGAATGAAGTGCATACAGCAGGTACAGATACCACGCCAATATTTCAACCTGTTGATTTACGTTTTCAATCATTCGTAAAGAAGGTTGAGGTAGCATTCTTTCCTGATGAAAACGGTCGTGAGCGCAGTTTAGAAGATCTCAGCGACGGGCAAAGTTCTCTTTTTCACATAGCGATGTCAACAGCAACCCTTGATCTTGAAACTGAAATATTGAGTGGTAATGTGAACGGTTTTCAGACAGAGGGAATCCCATTGCCGTCTCTGACAATACTCGCTCTTGAAGAGCCTGAAAATAATCTATCACCTTTTTATCTTTCTCGGATTATTGCGCAGGTGAAAGATGTAACGCAAGGGCTAAATGCTCAGGCTCTTATCTCTAGTCACTCCGCAAGTATATTAGCTCGTGTGGAACCGGAACAAATTCGTCATTATCGTTTGGAACCGACCACTAGATCTTCCGTTGTCAATTCAATCACTCTTCCTGCTTCAGAAGACGAAGCAGGAAAATATTTGAGAGAAGCCATTCATGCATATCCGGAGCTCTACTTTGCAAAATTTGTTATTCTTGGCGAGGGAGCATCCGAAGAAATAATTCTTCCAAGAATTGCTGCAGCACTTGGCGTTGAGATTGACCGATCCTTTGTTTCGATAGTGCCACTGGGAGGCAGACATGTAAATCATATGTGGAGATTACTCAATGACCTCAACATTCCCCATGCGACTCTATTAGATTTAGATCTTGGTAGGCATGGCGGTGGTTGGGGGCGTGTTAAATATGTTTGCAAAGAGCTGGTAGCGATAGGAAGAGACCAAGTTCAAATTTCTGGAGCAACTGTAGAAACTCCTAATGATGATGCTTTTATTGCTTCGTTTGATAGTGGCACATATGATCGGGAAGGGCACAATAAATTGCAGGACTGGGTAAGTAGGCTGAAGTCTCATAATGTTTATTTTAGTAATCCATTGGATATTGATTGGTCTATGATGAAACACTTCACAGATCAATATCAAGAATTGGATGTAGGTATGAATGGCCCATCAGATCTGGGTGACCCTAAAAGTGCTGCACTAGGCGAACAAGGAAAGCCTGTATTATATGGGCCTGAACATAATAATACCTTCAAATGGTTCCGTTATCTGTTCTTAGGCAGGGGAAAGCCAACTACACACATCAGAATACTTGGTAAGCTAGACAATAATATAATAGCTCACAATGCGCCTATTGAATTGAAAGAACTTATAGAAACGATGCGTCCTCATATTAACTCTGGGGAACAACCAGAAGTGGGCGTATAGGCTAATGAGTCAAATTAAACCAGAAAATTGGGTGCCCGTTGGCGTGGAAAACTTAGAATCCAATGCATGGCGTGCTCTTCGTAGTGATACTAACCTTAGTGTTGTGGCGGGCCCTGGTGCAGGAAAAACGGAGTTTCTGGCCCAAAAAGCTACATATCTATTGCAAACAGGTATTTGTCCAGACCCGTTTCAAATATTAGCGATCAGTTTCAAACGGGATGCTGCTGCAAATTTAACGGAGCGCGTAAAAAAACGTTGTCCACCAGAACAGGCTATTCGGTTTACTTCTATTACCTTTGATGCATTTACTAAAAGCCTTGTGGATAGGTTCCAATCAGCGTTACCAGATGAGTGGAAACCTTCATCTCCATATGAAATCACGTTTCCAAAGGCTCGTGATTTTGAAGAAGCATTGAGAAGTTCACGTTTTAACGCGCCTGTTGATGCTTGGGTTCAGGATATAGTTGCAATTAATCGCGGTACTTTTGAGGCAAATCTTGTTGGCTGCACTAGGCTTCCATTTGAAAGGTTTGTTCCTCGAACTGGTAGAGATTTTGCCGTTTCAAATTGGTGGAGTTTAAACCTAACTAATAAAACCCCTTCCGAACTTTCATTTGTAATGCTTAACCGTTTAGCAGAGCTTTTGCTTCGTTTTCGGCCAGATATTTTATCTGCAATTCGACAAACTTATTCGTATGTGTTCGTGGATGAATTTCAGGATACTACATTTTCTCAGTATGACTTTTTGAAAACGCTCTTTCATGGTAGCCAAACAAAAATTACTACAGTGGGTGATGATAAACAGAAAATAATGGGTTGGGCTGGTGCTGTCGATGATGCATTCCAGCAATTTGAATACGACTATGGTGCAGAACGTATTCCTCTTCTTTTTAATTTCCGGTCATCACCTGCACTAGTTCAAGTTCAGCATGTAATAGCTAACGCAATGGATGAGGGAATTGAAGAAGTAGAGGCGCAGGCAGCCATGGAAATTGATGGTCAGGCTGCTCAGATTTGGACCTTTTCTAATAAACAGGCGGAAATCAGTCAAATTGCTACATGGTTATCGGATGATATGCAAGCCAGAGGGAAGAGTCCTCGGGACTATGCCGTAATAGTCCGCCAAAAAGCGGACGAATTTGAAGGAGAAATCATGGAAACTTTCTTGAACAACGGGTTGAAAGTTCGTAACGAGGCTAGGATGATTGGTGCAATTGGGCTTCAGGATTTAATTGGAGAGGAATTAGTTACTATATTTTGTGCCATGATGTGGGTGTTGGTTAAAGACAGACAACCGAAATCTTGGAAAGTCATAGAAAATGCCTATCTGGTCACTCAAGGAATTGACATAGAAAATGAAAATTCAATACGAAAATGTGAAGATAGGCTTGAGGCTTTTATCAAATCTAAAAAGGAAGATATAATTGCTCTGAATGTGGATGCCCAAAATGCAAATGATCTGTGTCTAGATATTATTAATTTCTTCGGCAAAGATATGCTTTCACAGGCATATCATCAATATTCCATGGGCGATTTACTTGATTTATACTCTGAGTCTTTGAAACTCCGAATATTGTGTTGACGTTTTGATTTAAATAGATTCTCTATTGATTATGATAC
>JABSRY010000211.1 GCA_013214985.1 Hyphomicrobiales bacterium | reverse complement strand
ATATGATTTTTTTAGTTTCGGTTTTAGAGTCTGTCAATACGCCTGCACGACCAACCTCAGAACCTGTACCTGCGGTGGTTGGTACGGCAATTACGGGATAGATGGCATCAGCATTTGCACGGGTGTACCAATCGTCGACATCTTCTAAATCCCATACGCTATTAAGTGGTGCAGCTAGAGTTTGCCCTGCCATTAATGCCACCAACTTACCAAGGTCAAGGCCTGAACCACCACCAAAAGCAATGACACCATCGTGGTCGCCAGCTTTAAACGCTGCAACACCATCGCTAAGGTTTTTCTCATTGGGGTTGGGGTCGACTTGGCTGAACAATTTGGCATCGACACCGCCTGCTGCCAAAATATCCATCGTATTCAAAGTGATGGGCAATGAGGCTAAGCCTTTATCGGTTACCAATAATGGGCGTTTAATACCGTTGGCCAAGCATGTTTCGGCCAGTTCTTTAATACGCCCTACGCCGAATTTAATTTGTGTTGGATAGCTCCAATTGCCGTAATGGTTCATGTTCATGCTTTCTTTAAATGGTAAGATTTTGCCCGTGTTACGCTTTGGTAACCAAAAGCCGATAATGAGATGCCGCGTCCTGTATTCTTGCAGCCAGTCCAACATAATGCGGGATCTAAATAATCACATCTATTCATAAATATAGTGCCTGTTTCTATCTGACCGCCAATTTCGGTCGCGGCTTCACTATCTTTTGTCCAAATAGAGGCGGTTAGGCCAAATTCGCTGTCATTCATTAGCTTAATCGCCTCGGCGTCGGATGATACTTTCATAATGCCGACCACGGGGCCAAAACTTTCATCATGCATAATACGCATATCATGCGTGACATCGATTAGAATTTCGGGGGCTAGATAGGCGTCTTTTCCTGTATCTTTAGTGAAGCGAGTGCGGTCTATTATCGATGTCGCACCATCGGCAATCGCTTCACTAATCTGGGCGCGTACTTCATCGGCAAATCTTACTGCCGCCATTGGCCCTAAAGTGGTAGTTTCATCTAGTGGGTTGCCAAGCGTATAGCCTTCGACAATGGCTTTGGCTTTGGCGACAAATTCATCGAATACACTTTCATCTACATAAATACGTTCGATGCCGCAGCAGCATTGACCACTGTTAAACATCGCACCGTCAATTAAGGTTTCAACCGCAGAATCGATATCGGCATCGGCACGGACATAGCCTGGGTCTTTGCCGCCAAGCTCTAGGCCAACGCCAACAAATGTGCCTGCAGCCGCGCGTTCAATTTGTTTGCCGCCGCCAACAGAGCCAGTGAAGTTGATAAAATCAAATGTTCTGGCTGCAATTAGTTCGCCAGAAGTGGCATGATTCATAAATATATTGGCAAATAGGTTTTCTGGTAAGCCCGCTTGCTCAAATGCTTTGGTAAAACGCGCGCCTGCCAATATGGATTGGGTTGAATGTTTAAGTATAACCGCATTGCCCGCGACTAATGACGGTATTATGGCATTAACTGCGGTTAAAAATGGATAGTTCCACGGTGCGATTACTAAAACTACACCCAACGCTTCACGCGCAATATAACGCTCAAACGCATCGGATTGTTCGATAATCGTTGGGGCTAATGACACCTCTGCAATTGATGTCATATGCAGCGCGCGCTCTTTAACGCCGCCAATTTCGCCACCATAACGAATTGGCCTGCCCATCATATGTGCAAGCTCTGGAATAATCTCATCATTCATCGCCTCTAGGGCGTGGATTGCCGCCTCGACAATTTTAACCCGCGCTTTGATGTTAAGCTTTGCCCACGATTTTTGAGCAATACGTGCTTTGCCGACAATGGCTTTAATGTCATCGACACTTTGTAATTCACGCTCGGCATAGACCGAACCATCAATCGGGGAAATACATGTTAATTTTGACATGCTAACTACCTTTATATCTGTTTTCTATTCTCTATTTTCTAAATTCTTAAGATTGCTCAAAACCGCGTTTCACTTCCCAATCGGTCACTGCGCGATTATATTCACTCAGCTCCCATTTCGCAGCATGGACATAATGTTCAATTACATCATCGCCAAAGGCACTACGCAACATAGCCGAACCGTCTAATTCGATAGCCGCCTCGCGCAAGGTGGTTGGAATTTCTTCAACACCTGCATCGGCTGCATAAGCATCGCCAACAAAGGCTTCGGGTAAAGTTAGTTTTTCTTCTATGCCTTTAATGCCTGCGGCTAATAAGGCTGCAAACGCTAAATAAGGGTTTAAATCTGATCCGCCAACTCGGCATTCAATACGAATGGCTTTGCTATCTGCACCGCATAATCGGTAGCCTGCTGTTCGGTTATCTAAGCTCCAAATGGCTTTGGTTGGGGCAAATGTACCCGCTACAAAGCGTTTATAGCTATTGATGTTGGGCGCTAAAAAGTAAGTAAATTCTTTGGCATATTTAAGCAAGCCAGCCATATAATGTTGCATTAATTGGCTTATGCCATGTTGGGCATTCTTATCGTAAAACAGCGCATCCTTACCATCTAAGCTCCAGAGAGATTGATGCACGTGCGAGCTGCTGCCTGCAGAGGCACCGTGCCATTTCGCCATGAATGTTAGGCTTTTGCCTTTTGACCAGGCAATTTCTTTACAAGCATTTTTTATGACCACATGATTGTCGGCCGAGGTTAATGCGGTGTCATATTTTACATTAACTTCTTCTTGGCCTGCGGATGCTTCACCTTTTGAGCATTCAACGACAATGCCTGCGCCATATAACCCATTGCGGATTGCCCGCATGACATCTTCTTCTTTTGAAGTTTGGAATATATGATAATCTTCGTTATAAGCACTGACTTTGTTTAATGCGTTATATCCGCTTTTTTCGGCATCTTCATAACTATCATTAAACAGATAAAACTCTAATTCTGACGCCATCATAGGTTTTAAACCCATGGCTTCTAGGCGTTTAATTTGCGCCTTTAAAATTGCTCGTGGCGAATGCGCGACTTCTTTATGGGTATCATGGTCGATCATATCGCATAATATTAGCGCTGTGCCTTCTAACCATGGGGTTAAACACAGGGTGTTTAAATCGGGCTTCATGGTGTAATCACCATAGCCACTTTCCCAATTGGTGGCTTTATAGCCTTCAACGGTTATCATCGCCATATCGGTGGCTAATAAATAGTTGCAAGAATGGGTTTCGTTAACCGCGCTATCTAAAAAATATTGCGCATGAAAGCGCTTGCCCATCAAACGGCCCTGCATGTCAACTTGACAAACCAAAACCGTATCAATGCTGCCATCCGCAACCCGCGCGCGTAACGCATCTATTGTTAAATTATTCGACATATTCAAATTCCGTATTTAAGATCATTTAAGCCACCACCAAAACTTGTGTAAAGATGGTGGCTACATCATGGTAATTACAGCCTATCAATAACGATATGGTTTGCCAGCTTTTTCCATAACTGCTGCATATTTTTTGATAATTGCTACAATTTTAGCGCTGCGGGGTGATTTTTCTGCCATTTCATCCCAAAACTTATGTGCTTCAGCTTCAACGGTTGCCCATTCATCATCTGGGATTGTGGTTAGTTTCATTTTGGTGCCATTTACACGTAGGTCAGCTTCGCCGCCCCAATACCAATGTTGACGGTAATAATGTGAGCTATCCATGGCAAGGTCTAACAACACTCTTAAATGTTCTGGTAAAGCATCGTATTTTTCTTGGTTGGCAAAGAATGAACCACACCATGCGCCTGATATATTATTGGTTAAGAAATAGTCTGTTGCATCTGCCCAGCCTACTGTATAATCTTCGGTAATGCCTGACCAAGCGACGCCATCTAGCTCGCCAGTTTGTAACGCAACTTCAATATCTTCCCATGGTAATGACACCGGAATAACCCCAAAACGGGTCAAAAACTTACCAGCTGTTGGGAAGGTAAAAATACGTAGGCCTTTTAAGTCTTCTAAGCTATTGATTGGTGTTTTGGTTGCAAAATGGCAAGGATCCCATGCGCCCGCATTTAACCATTTAACGCCTTCGATTTCGTTATAGGCTTCTTCCCAAATTTCTTTAAGGCCATATTGGTTAAATAATACCGGTACATCTAAACTATACCGTGTTGCAAATGGGAAATAACCACCAAATACCGATACATCGGTAGGTGCGGCGATGCTGTCATCGTCTGACTGCACCATGTCGATGGTACCGCGTTGCATGGCGCGGAATAATTCGCCAGTTGGCACTAATTGGTCGCCATAATATAGTTCAATATGCATTTCGCCATTGGCAGCAATATTGAATGCGTCAATTGCTGGTTTTACCACATGAGCGGCAAGTGATGCACCTGCATAAGTTTGAAGGCGCCACTTAATGGGGGCTTCTTTGGCATATACACTGGGTGCTGATAAAGTAACCGCGGCTGCGCCAACAGTTGCTACACCAGCTTTTTTCATAAATTCGCGTCTAGTCGTCATTTTATTCTCCTGTTATGTTATGAAAGTCAGGTATCAAATGATAGTGAACTATACCAACTTCCCCTTTTTTTCTCGGCTCATTGATGAGCTCTTCTATCCAAAACTTCCTCTTTTTGAATTATTTACCTTGAATAAATTAAGTCTGGCAACCAAAGGGCAATATTTGGGAATGCCATGATAATGACTAAAGTTACAATCATAATGCCAACAAATGGAATTACCGATCTATAGATGTCTCTGATGCCTACTTCTGGCGGTGCCATGGCCCGCATTAAGAATAAATTATAACCAAATGGCGGCGTCATATAGGCGATTTGGCAAGTGATGGTATAAAGGACACCATACCAAACCAGATCAAAACCAAGTGCTTTAACTAATGGAATATATAAGGGTGCGATGATGATTAACATGGCCGTATCATCTAAGAATGTACCCATCAATATGAATGACAATTGCATGATGATTAGAATTTCCCATGGGCCAAGGCCAAGGCTACCAATGAAAAAGCCTTCGATGGCTTTAACCGCGCCAACACCGTTAAACACTGCGCTAAAACATAGTGCTGCAAGAATGATCCACATGAACATGCAAGTGACACCAAGTGATTTACGTAAGCTTTCTTCCAAAACTTTTTTGTTTAAGCGGCCTTTTAATAGGGCGGCTAAAGTTGCTGATACGGCGCCAACTGCGGAGCTTTCTACAAGGCTGGTAATGCCCAATAAAAACAAACCTGTCATCATGAAGAAG
>JABSRY010000210.1:2869-5258 GCA_013214985.1 Hyphomicrobiales bacterium | reverse complement strand
AATAAGCAACAACAAAAAGTCAAAAAAATAGCACCACGGCTTATTATAACCTCCATTAATTCCATAATGATGCGCACAGCACCGCAAAGTTACTTTAACCGTAGTTTTTTAACTTTAAAACTCGGCAATAAAGTAAATTTGTCCGATTTTGCAGGCTATTTTATTCGCAATGGTTTTCATAAAGTTGCTACCGTGCATGAAAAAGGTGAATTCGCAATAAGAGGTTCAATTGTCGATGTGTTTAGCGGCAATATGAACACGCCCGCAAGGTTGGATTTTTTTGGCGATACGCTAGATTCAATTAAAAGTTTCGATCCCTTAACACAACGCAGCCAGGCAAAACTAAAAGGCATTACCATCCTCCCCGCAGGCGAGATGATGCTAAATGAAAAAAGCATCTCATCTTTTAGAAACAAATATGTAAACCAATTTGGTGCCGTTAAATCAGAAGATATGCTTTACGAGAATATTTCAAATGGCCGCTCATCTGGTGGTATGGAACATTGGTTACCCTATTTTCATGATGAATTAGATACGATTTTTGACTTTTGTCAAAATCCAACCATCGTGACCGATCATCAAATGACCGAATCAATAAATGCACGTGATGAACAAATTTCAGATTATTATAATGCACGTATAGAGGCAATGGAACATCAAGGCATGGGCGTTCCGGTTTACAAACCTATTAAACCTTCCGAACTATATATCCAAAAAACAGAATTAGACGGCATTTTTAAAGATCATCAGCTAATTGAATTCAATAGTTTTAATGTGCCAAAAGTTTTCCAAGGACCAAAAATAATTGACTTTAAAGGCAAGCTTGGACGTAAGTTTAGCGCAGAGCGCCTAGAGCGTGACAAAAATATATACGATATTGTCGGCAAATATCTTACGTCATTGCAAAATGATAAGCAAAAAGTTTTAATCTGTTGCCAATCAGTTGGCAGCGCCGAACGATTGTCTGATCTTCTATCCGATCACGGTACTAAAAACTCCACATTTATAGATAATTTTGACCAGTTTAAAGCACTGGGTGAGGGGGCATTAGCTTACGCCCCAATGCCCATCGAAACAGGTTTTTCAATCGAAAATACACATTTCATTGCCTAGCAAGATATTCTGGGTGATAGCCTAAAAACCGCACATAAAAAACGTAAAGCTATTGATTTTATTTCAGAAGCTTCATCGCTGACGGTTAACGACTACATCGTGCACATCGAACATGGTATAGGGCAGTTTTTGGGCCTCAAAACAATCGATGTTTCGGGCAAACCACACGATTGTTTGGAATTAAAATATTCAAGCGGTAAGTTGTATTTGCCGGTTGAGAATATCGAACTTTTAAGCCGCTATGGTAGTGAAGAAATTGGCGCAAATCTAGATAGCCTAGGCGGTGCAGGCTGGCAAGCTCGTAAAGCCAAGCTTAAAGCACGTATAAAAGACATTGCAAATAAGCTAATTAAAGTTGCCGCCGAGCGCATGCTCAAAAAAGGTCGAATCATTGATAATCCAGACCACTTATATGAAGAATTCGTAGCGCGTTTTGGCTTTAACGAAACAGAAGATCAACTCAATGCAATTGAAGACATCATCGAAGATATGCGCTCGGGAAGGCCAATGGATCGCTTAATTTGCGGTGATGTGGGTTTTGGCAAAACAGAAGTCGCCTTAAGGGCGGCGTTTTTAGCAGTCATCTCTGGCATGCAAGTTGCACTGGTTGTACCAACTACGCTGCTTGCTCGGCAACATTATAAAACTTTCACAGACCGCTTTGCTAACTTGCCAATTCGTATAGATCAAGCATCACGCTTAGTGGGTGCTAAACAACTAAGCCTAACCAAAGAAGCCATGAAAAATGGTGAGGTCGATATCGTTATCGGTACTCATGCTTTGCTTGCTAAAAATGTTAAATTCTCCAATTTAGGCTTGTTAATAATAGATGAAGAACAACATTTCGGCGTTGTACATAAAGAACGCCTCAAAGAAATGCAATCAGACATTCATGTACTTACCCTAACAGCAACGCCAATCCCACGAACACTGCAACTAGCAATGACTGGTGTGCGCGAATTATCCATCATTGCAACACCGCCTGTCGATCGTCTGGCAATTAGAACTTTTATTTCGCCGTTAGATCCAGTTATTATCCGCGAGGCATTGATTCGCGAACATTATAGAGGTGGGCAAAGTTTCTATGTATGTCCAAGGGTTTCCGATTTAGAACAAAGAGCCGAGTTTTTAAGAGAATTTGTACCCGAACTAAAATTTGTAATCGCCCACGGGCAAATGTCCCCAGCTGCATTAGATGAAGTTATGAATGCGTTTTACGATGGCAAATATGATCTGTTATTAGCAACCACAATTATTGAAAGTGGTATAGATATTC
>JABSRY010000210.1:0-2859 GCA_013214985.1 Hyphomicrobiales bacterium | reverse complement strand
ACTTTAATCATCCATCGTGCTGATATGTTTGGTTTAGCACAGCTTTATCAGTTACGGGGCCGAGTAGGGCGTAGTAAAACACGTGCGTATGCACTTTTCACGCTACCAACACACGGTAAAATTTCCGTCAATGCCGAAAAACGCTTAAATGTATTACAGTCGTTAGATAGCCTAGGCGCGGGCTTTACGCTTGCAAGTCACGATCTAGATATTCGGGGCGCAGGTAACTTATTGGGCGATGAGCAATCAGGCCATGTCCGTGAAGTTGGGTTCGAACTTTATCAGAATATGCTAGAAGAGGCGATAGCTAGCCTCAATTCAGGCGATCTAGCCGTAGAAGTCGATGAAAAATGGACAAGTGAAATTAACATCGGTATTCCAGTGCTAATTCCAGACAATTATGTAACGGATTTAGATTTAAGATTAGGCCTATATAGACGCCTATCAGGCTTTGACAATAAACAATCAATTAGTGATTTTGCAATGGAGCTAACAGATAGGTTTGGTAAACGGCCGTTAGAAGTCGATTATTTACTTAAAATAATGAAAATCAAGCTTTTATGTCGCATAGCGAATATCGATAAAGTCGATGCAGGGCCCAAAGGCCTAACCATCCGATTTAGAAAAAACAACTTTGCCAACCCCTCAGGTTTATTAGAATTAATAGCCCAAAGCCGAGGTCGGGTAAAATTACGAACAGATCAGCGTATATTTGTTGCAGAAGGTATGCCCCACGAAAAAGACCGTTTGCGTGTTTGCAATGAATTTATCGAGAAATTAATTCAATTGCTGCCCGATGCGCTCAAAGAAAACGTGTAAAACTAAGGGTATTATAATACCTATTTTATAAGTCGTTGTTTTTAAAGGGTTTTATAATATAAACACGTTTGACATTCATGTTATTTGTTATATAACGACAACATAATTAATTTAACTAACCAAACCGACGGAATTGTAAAATGAAAACATTTTCAGCAACGCCATCAGATATCGATAAGAAATGGATTCTTATTGACGCAGAAGGTCTTGTACTTGGTCGTTTAGCATCTATTATTGCTTCTCGTCTTCGTGGCAAACATTTACCAACTTTCACTCCACATATGGATACTGGCGATAACATCGTTGTTATCAATGCTGATAAAGTTGCATTAACTGGTAAAAAACGTGAAAACAAACTTTATCATCACCATACTGGTCATCCTGGTGGTCTTAAAACTAAGTCTGCAGAAGATATTCTAGACGGTCGTTTCCCAACACGTGTTTTAGAATCTGCTGTTAAGCGTATGCTTCCTGGTGGCCCACTAAGTCGCAAACAAATGAGAAACCTATATCTATATACGGGTGCAGAGCATGAACAAACTGCTCAAAAGCCAGAAGTATTAGACGTAGCAGCTATGAACTCTAAAAATGTAAAGGGTCGTAAATAATGTTTAAAACTCTTGAAGATCTTAAAGAAGTTGTAGCAGAAGCTGGTGTTGTCGTTGTAGAAAACGACGCCCCTAAATATGAGCAAAAATTAGATGCTCATGGCCGCGCATATGCAACTGGTAAACGTAAAGATGCTGTCGCACGTGTATGGATTAAACCTGGTTCAGGTAAAATTACAGTAAACGGTCGCGATGTAGAAACATATTTTGCACGCCCTGTACTACGTCTAATCATCGCACAAGCATTCGAAGTTGCCGATCGTAAAGATCAATATGACGTTGTTTGTACTGTTAAGGGTGGCGGTCTTTCAGGCCAAGCTGGTGCAGTTCGTCATGGTTTATCTCTTGCACTTACACGCTTCGAAACAGATTTGCGCCCAGCGCTCAAAAAAGCTGGTTTCCTTACGCGTGATGCTCGTGTTGTTGAACGTAAGAAATTTGGTCGTGCTAAAGCGCGTCGTAGCTTCCAGTTCTCAAAACGTTAATCAAAACTGTATACAAATTCAAAAGAGCTTGCAGTTTGCAGGCTCTTTTTTTATGCTAATTTCTTAGATTTGGAATAGAGGATCAAAATGATAGATATGCTTTCAGAATATTATTATTTAATACCATTTTTTATCACCACCTTTATATTTGGATTTGTGCCAGGTCCATCTATTATGTACACGTTAGCGCAAACTGTAACAAAAGGTAAGCGAGGCGGGTTAATTGCCGCATTGGGTATCCATATCGGTTGCTTTGTACATATCATTGCCGCTGCTCTCGGTTTGTCCGCAATATTTAATTTGGTTCCAGAACTCTATTTAGTTGTTAAATTTGCAGGTGCTGCATATTTGGTATATTTGGGCGTACGAATGATTATGTCAAAAACAAATGGTAGCATACCTGTCGAGCATATAACGTCACTTCAAAAAACAACCCTTTTTAACAGCATGTTGGTAGAAATTCTAAATCCAAAAACAGCTATATTTTTTATTGCTTTTCTGCCACAATTTATAGATGTTAATGCAAGCTTGTCGGTCTGGCTACAGTTCCTAATATTAGGTCAGTTTATAAATATGGTATTTTCAACAGCAGATCTGATTTATATATTCATTGCCGAGTCTATTGTTAACAAATTAAAGAATAATAATTTAAATAGCCGAATATTACAATGGTTTGGTGGAACGATGCTAATTATATTAGCGGGTCATTTGATTTTAGACGAATAGAGATAATTATGAATATAGATAATAAACTTAAAGTTGGTATTTTAGGCGCTTCTGGTTACACAGGTGCAGACCTTGTACGTTTAGCTGCAGCACATCCAAATATGGAATTGTCAGTATTAACCGCAAACAGCCACGCAGGTAAAAAATATGCCGAGGTCTACCCCCATTTAGGCGGTTTAGATTTTCCAAACCTTATAAAAATTGACGAAGCAAATTGGTCA
>JABSRY010000021.1 GCA_013214985.1 Hyphomicrobiales bacterium | reverse complement strand
GTAGGGGAATACTTCGAAGCCATCTTCATTTAAAATTCGCGCGGCCTCAACAAGAGCAAAAACATCAGGTTGCAAGCTATCGGCATTGCCGATTACCTCTAATTTAATCCATTTTGTGCCAAAAATTTCACGCGCCATATGGGCGGTTGTGACGGCCTCTTTTACGCTATGGCAGCCTGCCGTATTGGGCAATATTTTTAAATTTAGGTCTTTTAATATAGACCAAAACCCCTGCCCTGCATTAAGGCTTGCGCTTTCGCGGCGTAAAGACACGGTGATTATTTCGCAGGCGGATTGATTTATCGCATTTACCAAAATATCGGGTGATGGATATTGCGCCGTGCCTAGCATCAGCCTAGAATTTATGCTTTGACCATATAATTTTAGTGCCATCATTACCCGCCCTGCATTGGTGCTACTATTTCTAGCCTATCATTTTCGTTTAGTGCCGCATCTGCCCGTTGAAAAATGGCAACAAAATCGCCATTTAGCGCCGTTGCAACGGCATCCACATCGTAATTTAGCTCAACCATTAACTGGGCAATATTTGTGCTGTCTATAATTGCATTTTCGCCATTAATTTGAATTTTCATGTTAATTCCATTCAACAATAAACTCAAATTTTTGAGCTTGATTGGTTAATTTATTTGCTAAAATTTGCGCTATTGCAGGCGCCATTAGATAACCATGCCGATAAAAACCATTTACATAAATGACTTTACCATTTTTTATGATTTTTGGTAAGTTATCTGAAAATGCAGGGCGTATTTCGGTGCCAATTTCTACGATTTCGGCCTCGCCAAACGCAGGGTGCAGGGCATAAGCTGCCGATAACAGCTCGATCATAGAGCGGGCGGTAATTTTTTGCTTTTGGTCGCTCTCTATCATGGTTGCGCCAACCATATAAACCCCATTATCGCGCGGAACAATATAAAGCGGAATGCGCGGGTGCAACATTCTTATGGGGCGTGAAAAATGCAATTCGTTAGTTTGAATAAGCAACATTTCACCTTTAACACCGCGCAAACCTGGCAATTTATCTTTTGCGGCATAACCCGTGCAATCTACAATATAATCGCTATCTTTAAACTGTGAAACATCTTCAAACTCTGTATTATATTGTATTGATATACCCTTGTTTTTGAGGTTTTGTTCAAGCTCCAGCAAGGCTTTACGCACATCTAGATGGGCTTCTTGTTCAAAATATAGCGCCTTAGCAAAACGCCCTTCTAGCTCTGGTTCTAGCTTTTCTATTTGTTGTTGGCCTAGCCATTCGTAACCATGTGTTCTATTAGAAAACTGTTTAAGATCGGCTATATCGCGCGGTTGAGCGACAACTAAAGAGCCTTTTTCGACTACCTGACTGGTGTTTTTACGCCACCAATCTAACGATTTTATGCCATAATCTAATATGGGTTGTTCGGCATTTTCGAACTCGCACCAAGGCGCTAACATGCCGCCTGCATACCATGAACAAGCATGCCCACCAAGCGCTGCCGCTTTGTCGATAATCTCGACATCTATATTGGATTTGTTAAGCTCTAAAGCACAGGTTAACCCTGCTATGCCTGCGCCAATAATGGTAATTTTCATATATGCTTCCTACACCAGCATGATCTGGATCAGGTTATAAGGGTCGTTGTTGTGCAATTGCTTACAACCTCTCAGCCCATCTATGGACTCCCCTGTATTTTCTTGTATAAACTATTAGTAGACAATAATAAAAGCAAGTGAATTGTTATGGGGTTAATGATGAAACAACAACTGATTGATTTATGGCAACAAGCTGTGCAAGCTTCGTTGGGTGAAAACAGCGTTTATAGCGCCATTAAAGCACAAAATATTAATGACGCCGATATGATTATTGCTGTTGGCAAAGCCGCTGCATCTATGGCATTGGGTGCATTAAAAGCCATTGACAAGCCCAATTTGGAAACGCTTATTGCCACAAAATATGGGCATGGATTAGCCGAGTTAGATGCGTTTAAAAATGTGACTTTGCTTGAAGCGGCGCACCCCATACCTGACCAAAATAGCTTAAACGCGGGTGCTGCAATTTTGAGTAAAATAAAAAGCCTGCCCAAAGATAGCAAACTCATATTTTTGGTTTCTGGGGGTGCATCTTCCTTGGTGGAGCATTTAAGCGATGGTTTGACGCTGGATGATTTGCAAATATTAAACATGAATATGATGGCGGATGGCCTGCCCATTGGTGAAATGAACAAAAAACGCCGAAAGATTTCTAAAATAAAATTTGGTAAATTACTAAGCCATTTTAAAGGCAGTAAGCTCGATATATTTTATATATCGGATGTGGAAGGCGATGCGTTATCGACCGTTGGCTCGGGCATTGGTTTTTATGATGCCGATTTATATGCCTTAAGCCGCCCAGCAGACACGCAACCCAAAGTTAATGCTATAATGGTGGCTGGAAATAAGGTTGCTAGACAGGCCGTTGTAGTAAAAGCCGCACAATTGGCGCTTAATGTTGTTTGTAATGAAGAAAACCTATATGACGATATATTTAGCCTTGCGCCAAAGCTTTGCCAAACAGTTTTGGACGGTGAAAAAGGCTTATATATTTTTGGGGGCGAACCGACCGTTAACCTGCCAACAAACCCAGGTAATGGTGGCCGCAACCAAAGCCTTGCGTTAGCGATGGCCGAACATATTTTTGGGCGTGATGACATTAGCATTATTGTGGCGGGCACCGATGGCACCGATGGCCCAACAGATGCTGCTGGCGCAATTATTGATGGCAACAGCTTTAGAGATGCTGATGCGGCGAAAGACGCGCTAAAGCGGGCTGATGCGGGCACATATTTAAAATCGATAGATGCTTTATATAGTTGCGGCCCAACGGGTACGAATGTTATGGATGTGGTGATTGCGATTAAGCGTTAACCGCTCATGCAAGTGCTTGTTTGACTAATCTAATATAGGTTTGCGTGCCGATCAAAAAGACACAATCTGCTTTATTATCTGTCATTAACTCAGATAATATTTGTTTAAAACTTTGCGTGTCTTCATAATTTATCTCGGTATAAATATCGCCATTTTGTTTGGCATTATTATAGTGTAAGTAGCCGCGTGTGCCTGACAATGCCAATTGATAGAATGGCAAGTTAAGCTGGGTTTTAAAAAATTGGCGCATTGCTTGGCTGTCTTTATCATCTGGTAATGAGGCAAGGACAATAGATTTTTGTTGGCTGGTGATGTGTTTAAAAAAACCTTCATCCATGGATTTTTGGTGGATACTGGCATCAAAATATATTGAATATTGTTGGAATTTTAGCACGCCGAACGCTGCCGAACAATTGAGTAAATTTATCTCCGACGATATTTCAGATTCTAAGAGATTTTTGACTGCTGCTCTTGCTAACGCTGCATCTTGCATAACCCAGTTGGGGAGTATTTGGTTTGTTGGAAGTGGCTCAATTTCTATTATTTTATGGTTAGCAACCATGTTTAGGCGTTTGTTCCAATTGGCAACTTCTGGTGTGCAGACTAATTGTTGGCTATGCAAGGCTATAGATAGTTTGTTTTCGGCGATATCTACCAATTGGGGCCCTAAACTTGCGGCATGCTCAAATAATATGGAGGTTATAACCGATATTTTGGATGGTATATTACCTGCTTCATCATATTTTGCGCCACGCCCGCATTCTATTACCCAATAATCGGCTTGATTATTTTTGAAATATTTGAGTGAGAGTAGCAAAAAAATACCAAAGGGTGAAAGATATTGCCCATCTTTTAGGGTATTTTCTGCGGCCAATAGATCTGGCTTAATGTCATTATATAGATTTATAAATTCTTGTTTATTTGGGTGTGTGCCATTGATGCTCATCCGATCATTATGGTCTAATTCTTCGGGTGAAATGAATAGCGCTATTTTTTTATGGGTGGTTTTTTCGAGCAATTTGGCGGCCATGCGTGCACAGGTGCCTTTACCTTTGCTGCCCGAAATTCTAATACAATTATTTGGATTTGGCAATAAATTAAGTTTTTTGGCGATTGATATTATGATGTGCGGATCACGAATATCTTCATCATGCATGCCTTCTACTCGTGCTTTCTGCCGCATAAAACTGCTATAGATGGCATCCATCACCAGATTATAACTTTGATTATCGCGTAGAGCCATCTTACTCGCCTGTAAAGGTTTAGTATAACCTATTTCTGTATATTGAGGTGGTGATTCAGTCAAGTTTTGAGCTAAACTTGTTGTTCGATTGATTTATTGAAATTAATTACATTGTTCAATAATTATGCCGTTTTCAACAGCGTTGCAGAGTTTTTAGGCGTTGTGGTGCAGTGAATAATTGAATGATAACAATGGTATAATGCATTGCGCGTACCTCTTTCGACTAATTATTAATATTATAAAATTTGGGTTTATTATATGCATAACCTTGAAGATTTTGAACAAAATTTATTTTAACATTGAGATTTAATATGCAACAAAAAACTAAAAAACCGTTTGGCACACTCGGTATACACTCCAACAATATTTCGGAAGGTAATAAACCATTTTCGTTTCATGGTGATGGGTTTGAATTTTTTAAAATTTGGATTGTGAATGTGTTTTTAACCATTATTACATTGGGAATTTATTCACCATGGGCATTGGTTCGTACGCGAAAATATTTTTATGGCAACACTAAGTTA
This sequence comes from Hyphomicrobiales bacterium, assembly GCA_013214985.1. Taxonomy (GTDB): domain Bacteria; phylum Pseudomonadota; class Alphaproteobacteria; order Rhizobiales; family OSC116; genus OCS116. The sequence goes on along the minus strand of JABSRY010000021.1, from coordinate 9,195 downwards.
ATGGATGCCAGCTTTAATTATCATGCTAACCCAGTTAGTATTTTAATTGGGCGTATCATTGCGGTTGTAATTTATGCCGTATTTGTAAGCCTTTCTACGCTTAACCCTATTATCGCTGTTGTTTTGACAATCGTCTTATTAGCCGTTATGCCTTGGATATTGAATAAATCTTTGCGTTTTCATGCATATAACTCTAGCTACAAAAATATACGGTTTAACTTTAAGGGCTCTTATGAAGGCGCGCTAATGGCGTTTATTATTTGGCCTATTATTGGTACAATTTCATTATATGCGTTGATGCCAATTGCTATTAAAAAACAGCATGAATATATTGCTAGAAACTCATTATATGGCCGCTCATACTTTTCTATGGCGCTGCCAATTGGCGCCGTATATGCGGTGTTTTTTATTGGCCTTTTAATTGTGATAACGGGCAGTGTGGCGGTTTATTTTCTGACCAGCGGGTTAAATTTAAGCCTATTGGGGCCAAACCCAATTGCTGCTAGAATTATCGTTGCAATTTATGCGGCTGTACCTATTTGGCTTATTTATAACTTTGTTGCAATGACCAACCTGACTTATAATAATTTGGGCATAAAACAAAACCGCTTTCAATCGACCATGACATTGGGCAGTTATGCTGGGCTTATTATTGTAAATTTGGGACTGTTGATTGTAACATTAGGTTTAGCGCTGCCTTGGGTTAAAGTGCGCAATGCAAAATACGCGGCTCGTAAATTGGAATTTATTGCAAGTGGTGATGTGCAACAATTTGTGCAGGCTGAAACGAATGACACAACAGCACTGGGCGGCGAAATTGGCGCGGTGTTTGACATAGGAATATAATGTGAGTCAGATTAGCGGTATATTTTATGATGGGCGCTCTGACGCTGCCCATCCTGCCAAAATATCTTTGCAAGACGGATTTATTTATTTTGCCAGGGATGATGGCAAGGCGGTATTGTTGGATATTAAAAACATAAAATTTGAAAGCCCTATCGGTAATATTACTCGAAATATTACTTGGAAAATTGAGGGTGTTGAGGCGTCTTTTCAGACCGATGATATTGAGCAATATGATATATTATATGCTCAAATTCATGGTAAAAACACCGCCTCTATTATACACCTAATTGAAAAAAATATTTATGTGGTTATTGGGTCTTTGGTGGTTTCGGTATTTATAATATATTTATATATAACCCAAGGCGTGCCCACGATGAGCCGCTTTATTGCCCAACAAATACCGATTAGCGTTTATAGCTACACCTCGGATAAAAGCATGGTTTTATTTGATGAAATTTTGTTTGACCCCTCTAAACTTGCGAGCAGTGACAAGCACCGAATTACCAAAAAATTTAATGAGATGGCCGATAAACTAAACTGGCAATCTAAGTTTGACTTAAAGTTTAGAGCCATGGGCGATAAGGGTGATTTGCCCAATGCTTTTGCACTGCCATCTGGCATTATTGTTATTACCGATGGGTTGGTAAAAATTGCAAAAAATGATGCGCAAATATTGGCGGTTTTAGCCCATGAGATTGGGCATGTAACCAACCGCCATGGTATAACTGCGATGGTGCAAGCCAGTGTTTTAACCTTAAGCGCAACCTTTATTACGGGCGAGCTTTCTGGCGTATCTGACTTGTTGGTGAGTAATTCAATTATCTTAACCGAACTATCTTATAGCCGAGAATTTGAAAAAGAAGCCGACATCTATGGTGTTGCCTTGATAAAAGACCAAGGCATAGGCGATGCCTATTTATTGATCGACATTTTAGAAAATATGTCTGAGTTTTATGACGATGGCGGGGATAATATTGACGACGATGAGACGGGTACAGATTATTTTTCTTCGCACCCATTAACGTCGGAGCGCAAGAAATATTTACTGGATGACGCGCTGTAAGGAGGTTAAATTTGGCTATCTGCACCACAGCCTAAAAGCATCAGTCAGACGAAAGTAATTGCTGGGCAGAAGCAACTAAATTAACGCCTTTGGTTGCTTCTAACCGTTTCAGAAGAACATGCAAAAGAGCGATAATGCGTGGCGATCGATTTTCTCCTGAGGGGTAGACAAAAAACAAGTCTTTATCGGGAATTTTCCACTGAGGAAGTACTATTTCCAGTTGCCCACATTCCAAGGCATCCTGCACCAGAAACTCGGGTGTTTTGGCGTAACCAAGATTTCCGTTGAGTGCTTGAAACAACATCTCAGGGAATTGTGCCGTTAAACCAATTCTAATTGGCGCTTGAATAATTTCATTTCCGTGCAGAAGCGGAGTGGCTATCCTATCGTCTGTAGTTTTGTATTGAATATAGTCGAGATTTATTAAATCATCTGGTGTTTGAGGCCGCCCTGCTGTATCAAGATATTCGGGCGTTGCCACGTGCAAAATTGAAATTGTGCCGATTTTTCGAACTTGCCCGTTGCCGTTACCCACGATGCCAGACCTTAGAGCAAAATCAATATTTTCGTTGGCCAAATCCATAATGCGATCGTCGGCTCGCAAGATAATTTTTAGATCTGGTTGTTGCTGGGACAATTCAATGATAACTTCGCCCATAATGTGTTGGCAAAACGCCAAATTGGCGGTGACGACAAGTTGTCCTTCCACTTTGCCTGTTAAGTTTTCCAGTGCGGTTTTTAGGTTTGCCTGTTCGTCTAACATGGCGACAGCATGTTTATATACGATTTCTCCAGATTGGGTCACCCGAACCCCGTTGCGGTTTCGTGAAAGCAAGCGCGTGTTAAACTGATTTTCTAACGCCGTTATTTGCTGGCTGATTGCGGGTTGTGTTAGCCGCCGTTGACGTGCGGCGCCCGACAAGGAACCCATGCGAACCGCAGACACGTAGCTTTCAAATGCGCCCAGAATATCCATAAGTATATCCTATATCCTATATCCTATATCCTATATCCTATATCTAAAAATCTTGTATTGTATATAAGCATTTATTTTAATAATAATCAATTAGCTTGAACGCCGAAGCGATGGGCGCTCAAAAATAAAAAGGATTATTTGATATGATGATAGGTCACTTCGCTATTGGAGTAGCTACTAAAAAAATGGCGCTGGCAATGCCGATTTGGATATTGCTTCTTGCACCACAATTTATGGATTTACTTTTTGTACCGCTCGTAATTCTCGGAATTGAAAGCTTTGAGTTCGGACCATATGGTCATTTGTCCTTGAACATAGAATACAGCCATTCTTTGGTGGGAGCGTTGGCAATTGCTGCGGTTGCGTATTGGATAGGAAATCGCTTTTGGAAATCTAGCCGTGGCGGAAAAGTTTTGGCCAGCCTGAGTTTTTCACATTGGATATTGGATGTGTTGATGCACCGTCCAGACATGGCTATCTTGCCTGGTAACTTGGGTAATCTGCCGTTGTTGGGATTAGGCTTATGGAATTATGAATTTATATCGTTGGTGACTGAGGTGGTAATGGCTATTATAGCCGTCATTCTTTATTTTCATTGGGCTCGAAAAGAACAAAAAGATACGCGATGGTTTGTTGGCCCAACCATCGTAACTTTATTTTTTGCAGTGCTAATTGCATCGGAAATTAAAAATTTTCCGATGATCTAGCAGTCGAAACTTATATTGGTTAGCTTTTTGGATGTTACCCAAAGACAAGGGCAGGCCTTAAAGACTGGTAAAAGCTACTACCATCATTTCCGATAAAGCGCCTTCGTACATGGAGGCAATTAACAGCTATTATTTTGTGGTTTTTGCCATTTCTAGTGCTTCGCTTAATATTTTTTGGTCGCCAATATGGTTGGCTAAAATTAGAATTAAACTGGCATTCACATTATCGCTTTGTTGTTTGGTTAGGCCTTCATGTATGGCTAACAATTGCTCGTAAAAATCATCGGGTTTGTCTATATTTGGCGTGGTTATAATTTGGGTCATTATAGTGCCTTTCCATTATTGTTTGAGGCAATTTTTAGCGCTTTTGTTATTTCATCGGCATTATATTCATACCAGCGGGCAGCGACATGTTGGTCTGGCCTTATAAGGTAGATTGCCGATTTTGCATCGCCTAAATAGCGTTCTGCTAAAATTGGGTGGTCTTTTGAGGATAGGGTTAGTGTATTGATGTCGATGCCGTTTATTTTTAGATTATTGGGTGCTTTTGCATCGATGCACATTAGGTAAAAACCGTTTGTTAGTTGGTGCAACAGCCAACCATCTGCCAATGGGGCATCTGTTATGGGTGCGCCTGCACGGGTTCTATCTGGCAGATTGGTTGTGTCTGCACTATTTAGGCTTGAGCCATCATAAATAGCGGGCAACGATAGGCGGCCAGAGTTTACAAGCGGCCTTGCAAACTCATATTGTTTGGCAAGTTTTAGAACAGAATTTCTAAACGTCTTGCTAATGTCCGATTTTGGGGTAATAAAATCTGTTGCGCGGGTTGAGTTGCTTATATTTTCATTTGCGGCGGCTACACGCTCTTCTGAATATGAATTTAACAAGCTTTTAGGGGCTTTACCTTCTATTACCAATTGTAGCTTCCAGGCTAGATTATCGACATCTTGAATGCCCGAATTGGCACCCCTCGCGCCAAAAGGTGAAACTTGATGGGCGCTATCACCTGCAAAAATTACCCTACCATGCAAAAACTTCTCCATGCGGCGGCATTGGAAAGTGTAAATGCTTGTCCATTCTAGCTCGTAATCGACTTTATCGCCTAACATGGCATCTACTCTGGCGCGAATATTTTCTGGTTTTAGCTCTTTTTCACGGTCAATATCCCAGCCCAATTGAAAGTCTATCCGCCATAAATTGTCGGGTTGTTTATGCAATAAAGCCGAATGGCCGCTGCCTTTAAAGCTTGGTTCAAACCAGAACCAACGCTCTGTTGGAAAATCGGCGGTCATTTTTACATCGGCGATTAGGAAATTATCTTCAAAAATTCGACCTTCAAAGCCCAAGCCCATCATTTTGCGGGTGGGAGAACTCGCACCATCGCAGGCGATTAGCCAATCGGCCTCGACTTGATATTGTCCATCTGGTGTATCGACATCTAAAGTTACATAATCATCATGTTGCACTAATGAGGTTAGGCGGTTGCGGCCTCTAATTTCGATTGGGGCGCCATTTTCTATGGCTCTTTCGATGCCTTCAAAAATATATTTTTCAAAATAGGGTTGTTGCAAATTTATAAAGGCAGGTCGGTAATGGTGTTTTTCGGCAAGGAGGTTAAAATCATAAACCTTACTATCTTTATGAAAAACCTTACCCAAATTCCATACCACGCCTTTATCGACCATTGCATCGCAGCAGCCTAATCTATCGACAATTTCTAAGGCTCGTTTAGAAAAACAAATGGCCTTTGAACCCATGCTTATGCCATCATGATCATCTAACAATAGAACAGGAATACCCTTTAGGCCGAGGTCAAGCGCGGTTGCTAAACCAATGGGGCCACCGCCGATGACCACGACTTTATGCCTTTTGGGCTTGTCTGCTGTTTGATCTTTAACTTGTGCATAGGGGTAGAGTTTAAACGCAATATTATATCTGACATCGACCATTAATTTACCTGTTTGACTGTTAGAATTTATTTTAAATTGAGATTAGCCTTGAAGCGCATCCCACATTGCGGCATCGCGTGCTGCTGTCCAAATACGCGGGGTATCGATGCCCAAAGCTTCATCAAACGCGCGTTGTACATTAAACGGTAAGCAATGCTCATAAATTGCATAATCTGAAAATTTGGGGTCGCATTCGGCATGGCAAGCATCCCATGCCTCTTTAAGCGTGCCGCCACCTTGTGCAATGCGGGCGATTGGGCGGTAAGTTGACATTACAAAATCTTCGGTGCTTTTTAGTGCGGCTTCAACCATATCTTTACCCACCAAGGCATCGCCTCGGCCTGGTGCAATGGCATCAACATCGAATTTACGAATGTTATTTAGGGTGTTTGACCAGTCGTTAAAATGGCCATCGCCGCAATAGCAAGCTGAGTGATATTCGACAATGTCGCCTGTGAACATAACATTTGCATCTGGCACATGTGCCACAATATCGCCCGCTGTATGCGCGCGACCCATAAACATTAAATCAACACGGCGTTTGCCTAGATATACCGTCATACGGTCGTTAAAAGTTGTGGTTGGCCATGTTAGGCCTGGAATTTGCTCATAACCTTCAAACAGTCTTGGAAAGCGTTCGAACTCGCTATCCCAATCTTCCTGACCGCGCTCGACTACCATTGAACGGGCTTTTTGGCTCATAATAATATTAGGTGCTTTAAATGCCGATGCACCTAGCACACGCACCGCATGATAATGGGTTAGTACCAAATGGCTGATGGGTTTGTCGGTAATCTCGCGGACTTTTTCGATCACTTTATTAGCCAGACGCGGTGTTGCTTGGGCTTCGATGATCATCACCGAATCATCGCCAATGATAACGCCTGAATTTGGATCACCTTCGGCGGTGAATGCCCAAATGTCTTTGCCAATTTCTGTAAAAGATATTTTTTTCTCTTCCATATCATTTTGTGATGCAAATTTTTTAGCCATTTTAGCTCCTTATTATAGTCTTTTACTTAAGTGTATTACACAGGTTATTTGATGCCGGGTGTACCATCGAATTTTTTTTCTAGCGATGTCCAACAATCGGCATAATCATCTTGCAGGGGTGCTTCGGTTGCTGCAAATTCTGTAAGATGTTGCGGAAAGCGCGATTCAACCATAAATGACATTGTATTATCTAAGAAATTTGGTTTCATTTCTTCATTAGATGCATTGTCGAAGGCGGCTTGATCTGGCCCATGGGGGATCATCATATTATGCAAACTGGTTGCCCCTGGCATAAAGCCATCGGGTTTTGCATCATAAGTGCCGATGATATTGCCCATCAGTTCGGACATTACATTTTTATGGTACCAAGGTGGTCTAAACGTGTTTTCTGCGACCAACCAGCGTTCGCGGAATAATACAAAATCTATATTCGCGGTGCCTTCTGCGCCCGATGGTGCGGTTAAAACTGTAAATATTGACGGGTCTGGATGGTCGAACAAAATTGCGCCTACGGGGCTATAAGTTCTTAGATCATATTTGCATGGGGCATAGTTGCCATGCCATGCAACAATGTCGATTGGGGAATGGTCTATGGTGGTTTCGTGGAACTGGCCGCACCATTTTACAACAACTTTACTGGGGTTATCATTATCTTCATAATAAGCCACTGGGATTTTGAAATCTCTGGTATTTGCCATGCAATTGGCGCCAATGGGACCGCGCCCTGGTAAGGCGAGCTTTTGGCCATAATTTTCGCAGACAAAGCCGCGCGCGGGGCCTTCTAGTACTTCGACCCGATAAACCAAACCACGCGGAATGATGGCGATTTCTTTTGGCTCTATATCAATAATACCCAGCTCGGTAACAAAGCGCAATTTACCCTCTTGTGGAATGACCAAAAATTCGCTATCGGCTGAATAGAAATATTCATCTACCATAGATGTATTGGCTAGGTAAATGTGGTTTGCAAGGCCTACTTGGGTGTTTACATCGCCTGCTGTTGTCATGGTTCGCATGCCAGTGATGAAGGTTAAATTTTCTGATGAATGCTCAACTGGGTTCCACCTATATTGGCCAAGAGAAATAACATCTGGTAGAACATTTGGGGCTGACTTCCAATATGGCATGTCGATTTTTGTAAATTTATTAACATGTTTAACCGAAGGGCGAATGCGGTAGCACCAAGTTCTTTCGTTCTCGGCTCTGGGGGCGGTAAATGCAGTGCCTGATAGCTGCTCGGCATATAGGCCATAATTGCATTTTTGCGGGCTATTCATGCCTTGAGGCAAGGCATCGGGCAATGCTTCGGTTTCAAAATCGTTACCAAAGCCTGGCATATATTTTAGTTCAATATTTGTGTTTGATACTATATTATTTGTTGGTTTTTGATCTTGAGTTTGATCTGGCATAAAACTTCCTATTTATTTTGTAGTTTTTATAAATATAATTATAATATACACTTTAATGAAATTAGTTTCAAGTGAAACTATTATTTGTTATGATATTTTATTGTCTGATCTGCCTTGAGGGTTTGTTTATGTCTAAAAAAGAATTTGATTTGTCGCATTTTATTCCATATTTATTGAACCAAGCGGCCGAGAAAAGCAGCCGAGATTTTGAAAATATTTATAAAATTGACTTTGGCATTACACAAGCACAATGGCGGGTTATCGCCAATTTGGGTAAATATGGCACGATGTCATCTAAAGAAATTAGGCTTAAGCTTAACCAAAACAAAACCAGCATATCGCGCGCGGTTTATGCGCTTGAAGAAAAAGGCTTATTGGCACGCAAAACCAGTGAAAAAGACCGACGGTATGAAGAATTGCAGCTAACGGCGGATGGGCAAAAAATGTTTAAACAGCTCGGTAAAGCTGCTATTACCCACAACCAAAGTATATTTACCGCCTTGGGGCAAGAGGATGCCGAACGTTTAACCCAAATATTGAACCGAATGATTGAGTAGAGAGAGGGTTGGAGCCGTGTTACCTGTTTTTGTTGAAATTAGTTTGGAACAATTTCGACCCGTCGGTTCAAAGATTTTCCGGCCATTGTTGTATTTGGCGCAACTGGCGCTAGAAAACCTACGCCTTCTGGGTGTAGTCGTGTTGCAGAAATGCCATAATTGTCGATCAGGTATTTTTTTACAGACCCTGCACGGCGTTTGGACAAGGCCATATTATAATCGAACCCACCTTCATTATCCGTGTGGCCGACGATCAAAATTTTAATATTAGTGGTTTGTTTTAAATATTGCCCTAGCTCTCTTAGCGCTTGTTCGCTATCGGGTTTAATCTTTGAGCTACCCTTGTCAAATCGAATGCCATAGAGTGCGATATGCCCTTCTAATGCGAGCTTATCGGTAATCTGTTTGGCGTCTATCATTGAATATTCGAGTTTATCGGATTCGATAATGCTGGCCTGCAAATAGGTTCTGCCGTTGTTTTTGCTAGTCAGAATTGAAATATTGATTTGACCCGTACCAGAAGACCGAAAGAGACTATAATTGAAATTGAAACTATCTACCCTCATGTTCGGGGCGGCCAACCTGCTAATCGCATAACTAAGATCACGGTCGCAAGTGTAAACGGCAATGCAAAACTAGTCCACAGAGGCGGTAATGTTTTATTACTGCGGGCGGAGTAAAACTCTGCCACT
>JABSRY010000209.1 GCA_013214985.1 Hyphomicrobiales bacterium | reverse complement strand
AAATTAGGTGTTAATCAAGGCAAAAAAGGCGAAATTTTGGTCAGCCCGCAGTCTCAAACCAGTGTCGATAATATTTATGCGGTGGGCGATGTAACCGATAGAGCAAATCTAACACCAGTCGCCATCCGCGAAGGTAATGCCGTTGCCGAAACATTGTTTAACGATAACCCAATGGCAGTCGATCATAACCTCATTCCAACAGCAGTATTTAGCCAACCTGAAATCGGAACAATTGGTTTAACAGAAGCACAAGCAAGAGAAGAATATGATAGCATAGATGTTTATGTGTCAAATTTTCGTCCAATGAAAAATATATTGGCAGGCAGTGAGAGCAAAATGCTGATGAAATTGGTGGTCGATCAAAAAACCGACAAAATGCTAGGTGTTCATATTATGGGTGATGACGCAGGTGAGATGATTCAGCTGGTCGGTGTGGCAATGCGCATGGGCGCAACCAAAGCCGATTTCGATGCAACAATGGCAGTTCATCCAACTGCATCCGAAGAGCTAGTTACAATGAAAGTACCAACCAGATCATAAATAATGAAACATAGATAAATTAAAATGATTTCTATCGCAATTCCATATTATTCTGGGTCAGGCCATACTAGAAAGCTGGCCGAGTTCGTTTTAGAAGGTATATTAAATATTCCAAGCATCAAAGCTGAATTATTTGATATTTCAAACCTATCTTCTAACTCGTGGAAAAAATTGCATGAAGCCAACGCCATTATTTTTGGATGCCCCACCTACATGGGTAATGTATCAGGGGCATTCAAACTATTTATGGATGAAACGAGTGATTTCTGGGTTGAGCAAATGTGGGCAGATAAAATCGCCGCAGGGTTTACAGTTGGTAGCAGCCCGAGTGGTGATAAATTAAATAGTCTTGTTCAAATGTCAATATTTGCAGCGCAACATGGCATGATATGGGTTGGACAAAATCAAATAGGTAGTTTCTACACCAAAGATGATTTGCGGATTAATGAAGCAGGCTCGTATCTAGGTTTGATGGCGCTATCCGATAGAGATAAAAGCAAACTTATATCAGATTATGATGCTAGAACAGCAACGCTGTTTGGAGAACGCATTGCAAATGCAACAAAAAAATGGCAACATTCTTCAAACCAATAAGCAATATCTAACGATACCTTCATATCGTAAACACAGCACTAGTTATAGCGAACTAAATAAATGCATTCTGTTAAAAAAATACTATAAGTGCGGTTCAAGCAGTTATTGATGATATAACCCAACTTTAAGACAAAAATCACTCCAATTAGATGATTTATTATCGGCATAGCGCAAGATTCTTTCGTAAATGGTGTATTTTGGGGAAAATTATCACTAAATGTTATTTATACGCTAGTTATTTTTTAAAAGCCGTATAAGCTGCGATGGTGATAATAAAAATGGTATAAAATGCCGTGTAAAAGGTAGAAGAATGAGCGAATTATGGACCCCAAATAGCTGGAGAAACAAACCTGCATTGCAGATCCCTGAATATCCAGATGCTGAAAATTTAGCAACAGTAGAAAAAAAGATAAATGAATTCCCACCTTTGGTGTTTGCAGGCGAAGCCCGCAACCTAAAAAGTGAACTTGCAGATGTAGCAAATGGTAAAGCATTTTTACTGCAAGGCGGTGATTGTGCAGAAAGCTTTGCAGAACATAGCGGCGATAACATTCGTGATTTCTTCAAAGTCATGCTTCAAATGTCTTTAGTTCTTACATTTGGCGGCTCCAAACCAGTGGTAAAAATTGGCCGTATTGCAGGTCAATTTGCTAAACCACGTTCATCAACGATGGAAACTAAAGGTGGTGTCGAATTACCGTCTTATAAAGGTGATATTGTAAACGGTATCGATTTCACCCCAGAACAACGTATTCCAGACCCAGAACGTCTGTTAAAAGCATACCGCCAATCTGCGGCAACGCTTAATCTTTTGCGCGCATTTGCATCTGGTGGCTTTGCAGATATCGAAAATTCTCACCGTTGGAATTTAGGTTTTTTAGAAGGTACCGAAGCAGGTGCACGTTATAAAAAAATGACCGATAAGATTGAAGAATCTATATCTTTCATGCGGGCATGCGGCATTACGCCAGCAAATACCCATCAATTGCGTGCAACCAATATCTATACAAGCCATGAAGCATTGCTGCTTGGTTATGAAGAAGCGCTAACCCGTAAAGATAGCCTTACAGACGAATATTATGCAACTTCAGGTCATATGATTTGGATTGGTGATAGAACACGCCAACCAGACCATGCCCATGTAGAATATTGCAGCGGTGTAAAAAACCCAATTGGCATTAAATGTGGTCCAAGCTTAAACCCAGATGAGTTGTTGCAATTGCTCGATATTTTAAACCCTAATAATGAAGCAGGGCGTATTGTACTTATTTGTCGTTATGGCGCAAATAATGTTGAGAAGCATTTGCCTGAGCTTATTCGCAAAGTAGAACGTGCTGGCCGCACCGTAGTTTGGTCATGCGATCCGATGCATGGTAATACAATTACCTCCGAAAGTGGTTATAAAACCCGCCCGTTCGATAGTATTTTGTCAGAAGTAAACCGTTTCTTCGATGTGCATAAAACCGAAGGCTCCTATGCAGGCGGCGTACATTTTGAAATGACAGGCAAAAATGTAACCGAATGTACAGGTGGTACAAACCTTGTTTCTGATCAAGATTTATCAGATCGTTACCACACACATTGCGATCCACGTTTAAATGCAGACCAATCTCTAGAGCTTTCATTCCGCCTTGCCGAGCGCATAGCAGATGAACGTAACGGTGGTTAGGTTGTAATATAAAATATGTTAAAGATATGGCTTGGTTTTCCAAGCCATTTTTTGTCTATTTAATTTATAATAATCTAACGCATGGTTTTAATATTATGCCAATTTATCAACTTTAGCACCCATGCCAGCAGGGGCGGGCGCTTGATTTGCCTTCACCATTTCGGTTGCTTGTTCTATCATTTCAACCATTGCCATTTCAGATGCATGCGCGGCCTTTACCATGCTCGCATTCATTATTTGTTGGGTTTGCCCTTGTGCACTCATAGCGTGCATTGCAGTCATTGGTGAAATTTCCATACGCGTTCCTACTCTGGTTATTTACACAATAACCTTAAAAACTTAAAAAAAAATTACATTTAAATTCAATTTCTTATCGCATTGTGTTAACTTATGTCCAACTCGGGTAAACTATACCCTCGAAAGGATATAAGTTGAACAAAAACACTTATAGGGGCGATAAGCCCAAAAGTGTTGGACGTCATAATAAATATAAACGCGAGAATAACGATTCTGCGTATCATATTAATAAGTTAGATAACAGCAATAGCAACAAGGATACAGACGAAAAGAATTTACAAAATCAAAATAAAAGTTTCAACAGAAGCGACTCTAAAGGCGATACTCCAAATCAGTCCGATGATAGGAAAGCCAAGCGTAACGCAACCCAAAAGAAACAAAATTCATATAGGTTTGATAAAGATCGAGTAAAATCTGTACCATCTGGCGGTTCATCTAACAAACGCGGCGATACAACACAAAGTAGAAAAGATAAATTTTCCAAGCGAAATGCTGCGGATACAAGCCCCCCTGTGCGGGCTAAAGTCAACCGCGGGTTTCTCGATAAAAAAGCCGAACGCCAAAAACATAAAACCGAAAAAAGAGCCGAATTCAACAATTCAGACAATAAAAACCAAATATCCCAACCATATTTGCGCAATAACCGTCATGCAGGCCGCCAAAAACCTGCAATTTATGGCGCATTAGATTTGGGCACAAATAATTGCCGTTTATTACTTGCTAAACCACAAAGGCGCGGCTTTAGAGTAGTCGATAGTTTTTCACGCATTATCCGCTTGGGCGAGGGGCTAGGTAACGGCAATCGTCTTTCAGATGAAGCGATGGATCGCACCATTGATGCGCTGAAAATATGCAGCGAAAAAATGGCCTATCGCGGCGTTCATAAATCGAGGTTAATTGCGACAGAAGCAAGCCGCCGTGCGGTAAATGGCGCAGAGTTTATCCACCGTGTCCATGCCGAAACGGGTCTGAAGTTAGAAATTATCGATCAAGAAACCGAGGCCAAACTAGCGGTTGCAGGTTGTGCCGCTTTGTTAGACGATAAGAGCGATTATGCATTGGTGTTTGATATTGGCGGCGGTAGCTCCGAGCTAATTTTAGTCGAAATATCACCAAAAAGCGCTTCAACTGACGGCCATCAAATTGAAAATTCTCCCTATCATCCAAGTTATAGAATTATCGATTGGGTAAGTTTGCCAGTAGGCGTTGTTACTTTATCCGAAAAGTTTGGCGGGCGCGACGTAACGCACGATATAATGGCCCAAATGATGGATCATGTCGATGTGCTACTCTCGCCATTTGAAGAAAAGCATCAAATAACTCAAAAAATTACAAATGAAAAATTTCATCTACTAGGTACTTCAGGTACTGTAACCACCGTAGCGGGTATTCATTTGAAGTTAGAACAATATGATCGCCGTAGAATAGATGGTTTCTGGCTAGAAAGTGCTTTATCTATTGGCGTAACCAATATGCTAATAGATATGAAATATGAAGGGCGCTCAAACCACCCTTGTATTGGTGCCGAAAGAGCAGATTTAGTATTAGCAGGTTGCGCAATATTTAATGCGATATATAAAAAGTGGCCAGCCGAACGAACAAGAGTAGCAGATAGAGGCTTAAGAGAAGGTATATTAACCAATCTTATGAGCAAAGATTTGCGCAATGATAATGATTATAGAAATGTGTAGGTAAATTATGGCACAAAAAAAAGGTGGCCCATCTAAAGGGTCTCGCGAGTTACATGTTAAGGTAAAAACCGCCAAAGGGCGCCGTTTGTCTTCAAAGCTGTGGCTAGAGCGCCAACTTAACGACCCCTATATCGTTAAAGCAAAAAAAGAAGGCTATAGAAGCCGCGCAACTTTTAAACTTTCAGAAATTAATGAAAAATATAGGTTGCTTCAAAAGGGTATGAACATTATCGATTTGGGCTGCGCTCCTGGTGGTTGGTTGCAATATGCAAGCAATAAAATTGGTCTCGATAAAGGCAAAGGCTCTTTAATCGGTATCGATTTGCAAGAGGTCGAACCCGTCGCAGGTTGTACAATTATCCAAGGTGACTTTTTAGAAGAAGGCATGATGGATAAACTTAAAAAATACATTCCAGATGGCAAAGTCGATATGGTGATGTCAGATATGGCAGCCTCTTCAACAGGCCATAAAC
>JABSRY010000208.1 GCA_013214985.1 Hyphomicrobiales bacterium | reverse complement strand
AGCGGTTTATCGACATCCAAAATCAGATAGGCGGCGCAAATCGCTAAATTTAAAATTTTTGCATCAAAAACCATGTCGCCAAAATCTATAATACCTGAAAGGCTTTGTTTGCCGCCTTGGTGTTTGTTAATTAGAATATTATAGTCGTTTAAATCATTGTGAATTGCTTGTTTGGGTAAGTTATTTAGAATATTTTTGGTTTGTTCAAACCCACCAATGATATTTGCGACAATTTGAGTGCGGTTTTCATCAAATAAATTTTCATATTTACTTTTAATCCAGCTGGCTTGGCTTAGATTCCATTTCATCAATTCATCATCACTTTGATGTAGATATTCGTGGTCAAAATTTTGCATTGCAAGGTCGATAAATGCTAAATTTTTACCAATTTCTGTCACTAAGTTTTGCGGTTTGGCTTTGTTATTGGCATAAACATCGCCATCAAAGGCGCTTATTATCCAAACAATTCGATTTGCACCTGTTTCATCTTTAACGGTTATAAAATCTTTAGCTGAGGTTGATTTTATTATTTTGGGGATAGGGGCATCGCAATTGTTTAAATGGTCTAAAATTGAACATTGAGCGCTTATAAAGGCTGCGCTGCATTCAGTACGCATTACTTTTACGATGTATTTATTGTTGTTGGACTTTGCCAAAAAATTTAAATCATATTCGCCGACAAGTTTTTCTAAGGTTACATCTATATTCCAATTTTGTTTAACAATGTTTGTCCAAAATTTTAATGTCATTGATCTTATCCTTAAAAATAACTCGGCATATGATTCTTATATGAAAATATAGTTGCATTGTAAATTGATTGATATTCATCAGTATATGAGTTTAATGAATGATTATTTTATTTAGATAATAATTTAATCATTGGTTTGAGATTTTTGGGCGTGGAAAATTGGCGATTTACTTTAACGCAGCATATTTACAGATTAGCTGTACGGGTATTATTTTATTGCGTCTTAGGCAAGAAATATGTTATCTAAACATAGTTATTTTTATGTAAATTTATTGGTTTTGTTATTAGTTTGGAGAATATTGTGCTCTTTAAGATAAAAATATTTGTTATCTTTTCAACAATATTAAGTGTATTTTTTGCAAATATATTTGTTTTGGCAGCGCCAGTAAAAGCTGTTGTTGGGCTTAATATTAGATCTGGCCCAAGTACAAAATTCTCTATCATCGATACGTTGGCTGCTTATAGACCTGTTGAAACGACTGAATGTTTTGAGAATTCGTGGTGTTATATTGTGCATTCGGGTAAAAATGGCTGGGTGAGCTCTAAATATTTAAGAGCCGTAAAAGCCGCCAATAATAATACAGAATGTAAAGCAAGTTTTATATTAAATGCTAGGGGACCTAAATTTGAATTAAAATGTGAGGATAGGGGCATTTTACCATCTGACACTGATTATAGTGAAGATGAGGAATTACAACCTGAAGCTTGCTTATATACGGGTATTAATTTTACGGGTACTGAATTTTGCTCGAGTGAAATAAATTTAAAAAGGCTTGGTAGAAACAAAAATAAATATGCATCCCTACGTTTGTTTGACGGTGCCAAAATAAATGTATGTTCTAAAGAGAATTTTTTAGGAAGATGTAAAATCTATAAAACTGACCGTAAGCGGTTGCATAATAGTGTTTATAAAAGAGTATCTTCGTTACAAATATTTACCGACAATGTGGTGGTTGATAGAGCCTGTTTTTATGAAGGTTATAAATTTTTAGGCGTAAAAAATTGCATTGAACCCCGTAAACTGGGCACTTTGCCAAATGCGTTAAAGGGTAAAATTCGTTCTGTAAGGTTATATGGCAATGCGAAAGTACAAATTTGCAACGGTGCTAATTTATATGGCCATTGTAAGATAATTAAGCAATCGAATGTTGCTGTTCCTGAAGCCTTAACAGTTAATGCGAGTTCGTTGATTGTGTATACGGGCAATGCACCAAAGCTCATGGTTGCGGAACCTACTGTCGCTTTGCAAAAAGAGATTATATTAAGCGCCGAAGAAACGGTTGATTTTGATATGGGCGAAATTGATGTTTTAGGCGCTGATTTGAAATATCATGAATATTTTGATGGCAGTAAATATTTTACGCTTTTAAATGGTGCAAGGGCTTCTGTTGGCAATATGGTAGGGCGCGGTTATATTGGCTGTAAAATTACTAATTATGGAAATCAGCTAATTGATATTCGTAATATGCCTGTTGGGACTTATGTTTGCGTTAAAACAGATGGCGGCCGTATCGCGGAATTTAGATTAGCGGAATATTTGAATGGCGGCATTAAAATTAATTTAAGTACCTATAAGTTTTAAAATATATGAATGTTGATTTTTGGCTTTATGAAGCCGCAGTTTGTAAAAACAGTAGGTTTGCACATATATTTGCTTGAAATGTAAAAAATACATTGAAATTATTATCTTAATGTGGTTTTACATGGCTAGCTAATTTGATGTTTTAACATCAATGTTTAGGGGTGTAGCTCAGTTGGCTAGAGCACCGGTCTCCAAAACCGGGTGTCGGGGGTTCGAATCCCTCCACCCCTGCCAGTTTTTAAAGTTGGCGCCTCTTCAAGCTTCGTGATTTTCTAATGATATTATAAATAAGGCAATATGGTCTTTAAACTTTGGGCATCGTGTAGCGCGTTTTGACCTTTTGGAACTATCGGTGTGATCTTTAGCAATCTTCATCTGTACTGAGAGTTATAAATTTTTTCTAAAAACGAATTCAATGGTTCATTAAAACAATATTAATCACTTGGCCATAACTCTGGAAAACCAAATACATCTTTTAGACTTTCACCTTTGTAGCAATTAATTTCTTTTTCATCTATTGTCACTGATGGAAAACATAACATTTCAATAGGTGAAGACAATTTTGCAAATGGATTTATATATAAATTTTGTATACAGGTGTTTATTGAATTAGGTACTAATCCTCTGAACATCCAAACTGAGCTTAATCCTTCGTTTCTAGCTGCTCCATTATTGTAAAATACTGCTTTTCCGTAACGTCGTAGAGTAATTGGATCAGGATAACCAAATAATGCATCTCTTTCATCCAAATGGTCCATTCCAAACGAACTCAAACAGTTTAAGGCCAAAACATATGGTTTGTCTAGTTCTCCGTATCTTTTTGCTTTTAGCTCTACAGCAGCTTTAATTGCATCTGTTGTTTCCAAAAAAGTGACGTCCGAAAAAGATGAGCCTATTAACTCTTCCGCATTCCCACGCATTGATGCGGACTGAGGTACAGCAGAAATTTTTACACTCCAATCATCAAGTGTAATTATTTTTATTTTTCTCTCACTATAAGAATCATCTCCAAAAGTTGGCTCGTTATCTGGATCAAGAGTATCCAACCAGTTGTGGATCATTTTTTTAATTACTTTTGGTGCAGCTTGCTTATTATACTTTGGCTCTCCTTCGAGGCGTATCCAAAAGTTTTTATGAGGATGTTTATTAATGTAATCGATAACAGCATTATTTATCTTTCTATGCTTCCGTACTTGAGCACTTTCATCAAAAAACACTTTTGCTTCCAAGTAAAACTCTTCTTTATTTGGGGAAATCACAAAAAAATCAGGTTTTTTATTACTATTTGGAACATCAGGATGAACCTTCAATATATATCCCTTTCTAATTAAAGTTTCATGCAATAATAATTCAAAACATGTGGAATTAAAATCCACATCGTCGTTTGACCTAAGCCTTGATAAGATTTCTTGTTGTTCGTTAACTGGAAAATTACCCAAACATTGATCTAGTAAATTTCTTACTCTTTCTACATCTACTCTCGATGTTCTATTATAAAATTGATAAAGTGATTCTTGTTTAGTTTTATTCTTCAGGCTATTGCGATTTATGTTATCAAATATTGTAGAATTCATGTGTATCCCCTAAATTAACTCTTTTAATAGTATTACACATCAGAGTTTAATTGCTAACAATTAATTCACCAACTTTTTTGGAACTATTCTTGGCCAAGCTGTACGTGGTATTGACGGCTTCGATGTCGAATGATTTAAAGATTTTTATAATCTCTGGCACATCATTTAAGGACAGAATGAATCGGCCTTTGATGTTGCTTAAAATATTGGCCAATAGCTCAAAGTCAGAACGTTCAAACATGTTTTTGCCATAGTCATCTTCGCAACCAAAATATGGTGGATCCAGATAGAATAAAGTACCTGGCTTGTCGTATTTTAAAATGAACTTTTCAAAGCTCAAGCATTCAATGACCACGCATGATAAACGCTCATGTACATCTTCTAACATTGGCACTAATTTGTTTAAATCAAACCTTGCTGGCCTGTCTGCTGATACACCAAAATTCTTGCCAGATACTTTGCCGCCAAAGGCGGTGCGTTGCATATAAATAAACTTAGCCGCCCGTTCTAAATCAGTAAGCGTGTCATTAGGTGTATCTGCCAATCTATTAAAATGTGCACGACTGGTGATTTGGTATTTTATAGTATCTAAAAATTGCGGATAATGGCGTTGTAATATACGGAATAAATTACTAACCTCTTGGCTATAATCATTGATAACCTCGGCTTGTGGTTGTTGATCTCGCCTAAAAAATACACCGCCCATGCCGACAAAAGCTTCTGCATATGTTTTATGTTCAATATCATTAATACGCTCAATAATAGTTTTTGCTAAAAGACGTTTACCGCCAATATAAGGTGCAATTGGGGATACTGACTTAATACTTGTTCTCTTTGTGTTCTTTTTACTAGACATTCAAAATGAATCCTATATTTATATCAAATACCAGTACTGGTTACGGTAGGTGATATTAAGTTTTCTTATATCTAAGGGGACTCTTTACCCGAGAAACACCCCTTGATTTGAGCGTTAACTGCGCTCAAGTCCCTGCCAACTTTAACGGTTAGCATGCTTTTAAAATTTGTTTAATTTCTGCTTTAACGCTTTACTGAACTGATAGGCCGACACTGCTTTATAAAATACCCAAGCTTTATATTTAGGCATGCCAAGGGCTTTAAGTGCGGTGTAAAATTCGGCATCAATTTCTTTTTGCGATATATTTACAAAATCCGCATCTGAGCCAGTTTCAAAACAATCAAGCTCAACCTTTTGGCATTTGCATAATTTATCATGCACCAATACCGCTTTTATATATGCCCAGCGCGGAGCGACTGGCCGCATAAAACCTGTAAACCTTGGCAATGTAACGCCATCGGTTTTAAAGCCCTTATCAATGTCCACATATCGGTTGCTATTTTTAGTACCAATCCAATATCTAAACCCACT
>JABSRY010000207.1 GCA_013214985.1 Hyphomicrobiales bacterium | reverse complement strand
ATAGAAATTTCACCTTTATCTTGACCATGTTGCAAAAGTTTATTTACGAAAGCCGTTTCAACAGATTCGGTTGCATTTTTTACAATATTAGTAATAACTTGCGTGACTAGACGCCTATCAATATTTAATTTTACAATCTCTTTAGGCAAATTAACTTTTATATCTAAGTCGGGGTTGGCAACTTTTTGCAAGAAAATGGCTTCTTTTATACATTTATTAATGTCAGTTTTTTCTAATTTTGCACTTGGCGTTTGAGCAAAAGATGCAAATTCATCAACCATGCTGCCAATATCACCAACTTGACGAATAATCGTATCAATACATTGGTCAAATATTACATCACCACTTGGTATATTTTTGCTATATTTACGTTTTATACGCTCAGCGGAAAGTTGGATTGGGGTTAATGGGTTCTTAATTTCATGAGCAATTCTTCGTGCGATATCTGACCAAGCCGAAGTTCTTTGGGCTGTAATTAAATCGGTAATATCATCAATTGTAATGACGTAACCTTCATTGTGATTGTCCGATTTTTCTTCGGTAATTCTATAGTTTAATATGCGTTCATTATCATTAAAACTTAAGGTGATTTGACCGTTATGCTCTTTTAAACCGCCCTCAAATTGTTGTTCAATCATGCTGCCTAAATCAGGCGCTATATCAATTATATTAAAGCCAACAGCATCTTCACTGGTTTTCCTAAGGATTTTTTCAGCCGGGCGGTTAAGTAGGGTTATTTTATGGTTTATGTCTAAGCCAATAACGCCAGAAGAAACACCCGACAGCATTGCTTCGTTAAATCTCCGCCTTGAATCTATTGATTCATTTGCAGTAATAAGCTCTTGTCTTTGATCTGTTAATCGCTTTGTCATATCGTTAAACGAATGACTTAGGTCTGCTAAATCACCTTCGTTTTTATGAATTGGCAAAACAATCTTAAACTCACCATTAGAAATCATCTGAGCCGCATTAATTAACCTTCTAATAGGTCTGATAAGTTGATTAGTGACCTGAAACCCCACCCAAATGGCCGATAAAACTAAGGTCAAACCAATACCAATATACATAAGGGCAAAAACAATTTGCACCTCGTCTCTTTGTTTTTCGAGATTGTAATATTCTCGCACAGATTTGTGAGAGTTTAATAATTGCTGGGTTACCGCTGCATCAACATTTCGATATACATATAAATATTGATCAAATTTTTCTAAATATATTAGAATAAATGATTTACCTGGCGTTGTGAATTTAGCAATACCTTCTTTTTTAGCTTTTTCAATATAATTGTCCCACGGTCTCGGAAAAGTATATTCAGGAAAGTTATCATATTTAGCCAATACACGATCATTTTTAAGATCCCACAATAATGCACCATCTAACTGCTTCCATATGACCTGAAACTCGAGGTTATCTTCAACAATTTTACGATATGCAGGTATGTCCATCGAATTCCGATAAATAGGGTAGAATCGATTAATTTCTTGTGCAATTGCCTCTGCACTTTTCCAAACCCCATCAGAATGAGATTGGTGATATAACTCAGCAACCACCAGTGAATTATCAATTACTTTTTTAGTGCGGTCAGAAAAATAACTATCCAAGCCTTGACTAAGTGTATAGGACGCGAAAATGGCCACTAATATAGCGGGTATTGCAGAAATTATAGAAAAATAGAACACCAACCGAGAATGTAAATTAGCACCAGCAACGTTTGAACGCCTAGCTTTTAATAGTTTTAGAAATTGTAAAATAATCAATATGACAATAAATACAATAGAGCCAGTGTTGATTATAACCAGTGAGTTTAACACTTCTTGGTTTAGCTCAATATCAGTTAACCCCGTAATAATTGCATAAGTAGCAGAGGCAACAAATATCATGGCTACGATACTCAATAATCCGAGTGTAAATAAACTGATATTTTTCAAACGTTTCAATTTGGTATTATTATTAATTTTTACAGATGAATTATTCATTTCAAACCGGGTTTTTATAGAATCGCATGATCGCTACATCATTAAACATGTGTTACATTTTTGCAACAGTTTATATATGTGTTTTCATTTTTAAATGCAAAGTTAGATATATTAGAGCTATATGTAATGAATTAGACAATATTAAGATGGCTATTTATTGCTTTTCATTTTACTCAGCATTATATATTATAAACGAACTTATAATTAATTTAGGGCTCTCTATGAAAATTGTCATATGTGGTGCAGGGCAGGTTGGCTTCGGTATAGCAGAAGTGTTGTCGCGCGAACAAAATGATGTAACCGTAATCGACAGAAACCCAGACCTTATTAAAGCAATATCAGATCAGCTTGATGTTCAAACGGTGGTTGGGCACGGCGCACACCCCGAAGTTTTAAAACAAGCGGGCTGCGATAGTGCGGATATGATAATTGGCGTTACATTATATGATGAAGTTAATATGGTAGCTTGCCAAGTTGCACATAGCATTTTTAACGTACCCACAAAAGTTGCGCGAATTCGTTCTCAATCCTACTTAGATAAACAATGGGGCGATTTGTTTTCACGTGATCATTCCCCAATTGATGTCATAATTTCGCCCGAAATTGAAGTGGGCGAAACCGTAGTGACGCGCCTTGCTTTACCTGGTGCTTTTGAAATGGTCAGGTTTGTAGATGATTTGGTAGCGCTTGTTGGCATTAATTGCGATGAAAATTGCCCAATATTAGACACGCCAATAAAACAACTTACAGAGTTATTTCCTGACTTATCTACTGTTATTGTTTGTATTGAACGTGATGGTGAGCTGATAACAGCAAGCTCACAAGAGATTTTATGCGTAGATGATAATGTCTACTTAATTGCAGATTATAATCAGGTTTCAAGGTTGTTAGGCA
Source organism: Hyphomicrobiales bacterium (assembly GCA_013214985.1). Taxonomy (GTDB): domain Bacteria; phylum Pseudomonadota; class Alphaproteobacteria; order Rhizobiales; family OSC116; genus OCS116. The sequence goes on along the minus strand of JABSRY010000207.1, from coordinate 2,435 downwards.
TTTTTGGTAAAAATGCAGAGCAAACAAATCATGTCGTCATTGCAGGCGGCGGTAACATCGGTTTGTATGTTGCAAAAAGGCTAGAGAGTTTAGCGCGTGGTGTTAAAGTTAAGATCATTGAGAATTTACACAAACGTGCAGAATATATTGCCGATGAGTTGAGTAATACACTGGTTTTGCACGGCAATGCATTAGACAGTGAAATATTAAGAGAAGCTGGTGTAATGCGGGCGGGCACATTTGTGTCACTGACTAATAATGATCAAGTTAATATGCTAGCCGCGGTTATGGCAAAAAAAGAAGGTGCTGAGAATGTAGCTTGCTTGTTAAGTTCTGATAAATATACATCTCTTATTCCCGCCCTTGGGATCGATACATACATTAACCCCAAATCCACCACAATCTCAAAAATATTGCAATATGCAAGGCGTGGGCGTATTCGTGGTGTGCATTCAATATTAAATGGTGCAGGTGAAATTATTGAAGCCGAAGCATTAAGCTCCTCGCCCTTAGTGCAAAAGCCTATAAGGGATATTGATTTGCCAGATGATGTGCGCATCGGGGCGATTGTTAGGGATGGTAAAAACATTGTGCCAAATGGTGACGCAATTATTAAAACGGGTGATCGTGTTGTGGTTTATGCGGCTGCAAGTGCCATAAAACAAGTTGAACAATTGTTTAGAGTTAGTATTGATTTTTTTTAGAAAATCATATGCAATGAATAGGCATTCACACAATGAATAAAAATGGTAGTTTATATTATCTAGGTGTTGGTATTGTAATTGTCGGTTTTATGCAAATATTGCTTATAATTTTTGCAATGTTAATGCGCGATCAAACTTCTATAATCTCGTTTTTTGGTGCATCAATACTTTCTTTATTCTGCGGCGCAACACTTATTCTAGCAACCAGGGGCAACTTTGATCAGTTAGGCCGCCTAGATTCTATTTTATTATTAGTCTATTTTTGGGCAATTATTCCTATCTTTGCAGCTATTCCTTTTTACTCTTACCTTGGTTCCTTCGCAAGCTCATATATAGAAGTTATATCGGCACTTACAACAACTGGCGCATCTGTAATAGAAACAAACAGATATATACCCAATTCATTGTTTTTATGGAGAAATATTCTCGCGTGGAGTGGAGGATTGCTAACCATTACCATGGTTATTTTAATTTTGGCACCCTTAGGTATTGGCGGTTTGCAAGATCGTAGCTCCAAATTCTTGGGTTCGAAATACAATGAAAATAATAATTTTATGCCAGTTATTACCATGGTTGGTGGGGTATATTCAGCTATTACTTTCATTTTAATTGTTGCGCTAATGTTGGTTGGGGCAAGGGGGCTTGATGCTACCAACATTATAATGTCCACCATTTCGACCAGCGGATATAACGTAAATAGAATAGGCTTTGGATATTATGATTCGATATATTCGGTGATAATTATAGCATTCAGTATGTTAGTCGGGGCAGGGCTAATCATCGTGTTTTTTAGACCGTTCATAAATGTCAAAGTTCGGCTAAACTTTAATATTGAACTCAAGCTTTTTGTAATTATTTGTGTTCTTTTTGCACTGATGCTAAGTTTATATTCGCATTTTAATAAGCAAACAGATCTAATAACCTCTTCTGGCTATTATTTTTATGCTTTATTCGACGCGGTTTCCATATTATCCACTACAGGTCTAATATATAATACAGATTGGCAGCCGATTAATTTCTACTATGTATTAGCGTTTATTGGCGGAGCCTCATTTACCACAGCGGGCGGTATGAAACTATTCCGTTTAATAATTTTATTAAAACATGCCAAAATCGAAGTAAATCAACTTATTTACCCAAGCAGCGTATCGTCAAATAGGTTTTTAGACATGCGGCTAGACACAAAATTTATGCGACTAATCTGGAGTTTCTTTATTGCATATATGTTTTTAATTGTGGTTTTATCGGTAATTGTTGCAAGTTATAACTACAATTTAAATACTAGTCTTTTAAATGCAATTGGCGCGGTCGCCAACATTGGTCCAATGGCTGACTTTATGTTAGCAAAAGGTCAAGATGTCACGCCATTTAACGAGTTAGAAACAAGTTTGCAGTTAATTTTATGCGTCGGTATGATTTTAGGTCGGTTAGAAGTTTTATCGGTTTTAGGTTTGTTAAATTTAGCTTATTGGAAAAATAGATAGCGAGGAATAATGTCAAGAGTAGCATATGTTAATGGTCAATTTATAGCGCATAGACATGCGGGTGTGAGTATCGATGACAGAGGTTATCAATTTGCGGATGGTGTCTATGAAGTTTTTGAAATTAAAAACTATCAAATTATTGATCTAGACGGTCACCTAAATAGGTTGGACTATTCTCTTTCAGAATTAGAGATTAGTCCGCCGATGGCTAGAAATGCTCTAATTATTAAGCTGAAACAAATTGTCA
>JABSRY010000206.1 GCA_013214985.1 Hyphomicrobiales bacterium | reverse complement strand
TTAAAACAACAAAATATTGTTCTAGACCATTGTATTGTTGGTGAGCCGTCTAACCCATCTTACATAGGTGAAGAAATTAAGGTTGGCAGGCGCGGCTCGTTGCTGGGCAGCCTAACATTGCATGGTACACAAGGGCATATCGCCTACCCTGAGCGTGCTGACAACCCAATGCCCAGACTGGCTGCGGTTTTAGATAGGTTATGCAATGATGTGCTTGACCAAGGCACTGATATATTTCAACCAAGTAACCTTGAAGTGACATCGGTTGATGTTGGCAATAAGGCGCATAATATGTTGCCACAAAGCATTGAAGTGAAATTTGGCATTCGCTACAATAGTTTACATGATTTTGATAGTTTGGAAGTGTTACTTAACCAAAAATTTGATGATATTCATGACAAGCTTGGTGGCCGCTACGACGTTAAATATACGCGTTCTGGCGAGGCATTTTATACGAAAAACGAGCTGCTTGTCGGCTTAATGAGCAATGCCATTACCAAACATTGCGGTAAAGCGCCAAAGCTTTCGACTGCGGGTGGCACCTCTGATGCACGGTTTATTAAAAACCATTGCCCAACTATTGAATTTGGTTTAATTGGCGCAACAATGCATAAAATTGATGAACATGTTAATGTTGCAGATATTGAAACATTAGCTAATATATACCACCAAGTGATTGGTGAATATTTTGTAGGTGAAAATAATTAATGGCTATTAGTTTAAAACAAATTGATAATAATTTAACCGGCTTATGGGCTATTTTTTTGCGTAAACAAAATGCGCTTAATTATTTTACGATTGATTCTAAGAATTTTATTTGGTCTTTTTCAGCGATAATATTAATTATTATTTTTCAACTTTATCAAATACCGATTGAGAATGAGTTTTTTAAAGATGTTCAACAAGGTGATAATGTAAACACTATAAGCGCGACTTTTCAGATGTTTATTATACTTTTTGCTTGGTTATCTTGGCCTTTAATGGCTTATGTTATTTGCCGATTAATGGGGCTAAGCCATAATTATGTACGATATGTTACAATTGATAATTGGAGCAGTATTGTAAGTGTTACGATAGTTACCTTGCCAATTATTATGTTTCAATTTGGTCTTGCCCAAGGCGCAACTGCAACATTGTTGTTTTTAACAACTTTTATTATGATTAGTTATAAGTGGAAAGTTGCTCAGGTTTCTTTGGCGACGACTGGGGCAAATGCAGCCATCATTACTTTTATTGATGTTGCATTTACCATTGCGCTTTCTCTTATGCTTAAGAACATATTTGCTTAATGTTTGCTTAGAATTGTTGCAAATATTTCGGCGGCTTTTTGGCATTGATCTGTACTGACATCTAAATGCGTTACGGCTCTAATTTCATGATCATTAAGCGCTATCATTGCAACATTATTGGCTTTAAGTTGTTGGCATATTTGGGGTGCAGTAAGCTGTGAATTTTCGACATTTATAATGATGATATTGGTATGTAGGTTGTTTAAATCTACGACTACCCCATCTAATAAATTTAGCGATTCTGCTAGTATTTTTGCATTTTTATGATCGTCTGCTAGTCTATCTACATGATGTTCTAGCGCATAAACGCCTGCTGCTGCTATGATGCCAGCTTGGCGCATTGCGCCGCCTAAACGTGTTTTCCAAACCCATACTTTTTGGATAAATTCGTTTGAACCTGCTAACACGGCGCCTACTGGGCAGCCTAAGCCTTTGGATAAATCGAACCACACGCTATCGAAATCTTTGGCATATTGCGCGGGCGTTATGCCTGTTGCAGCGGATGCATTTAGCATTCTTGCACCATCCATATGCAGTTTAATATTTTGCGATTTACAATATTGGGTTACTGGATTTAATTGATCCATATTCCAAGCAATACCACCACCAAGATTATGCGTGTTTTCAACTGATACCATTTTGGGAATGGGTGAATGGTTACCCATTTGGCGCTTAGCGATGCATTTTTTAATATCATCTACACTAAAAATACCATTGGGTTTGTCAATGGTTTGGCAAGAAACTTGGCCTAGGGCTAGACCGCCTGCTTCCATCATTACTATGTGTGAATTATCTGCCGCTATGAGCTCATCACCCATTGTGCAATGACTTAAAGTGGAGACCAAATTGCACATAATACCCGATGGCAAAAACACCGCATTTTCTTTGCCTAAAAGTTTTGCAGATGTTTCACACAGTAAATTTACACTTGGGTCTAACAATTGTTGTTCATCACCCACTTCTGCGATAGACATGAATTTCCGCATATCTGGTGTTGGTTTGGTTTGTGTATCGCTATACAGATTAATCAATTATTCACCTCTTTGTTGCCATCATACTTTTGACTTAGTTGTTTATTAGATATTAATTTAACAATATCACATAATTTATCTAGTCAAAATTTCTGATGGAATATTATTAAGGTCACACGTGAGAAAAATTTTAAGTAGTATAATTGGTTTAACCTTATTTATTTCTATCGGGTTGATAGCGATACTATATTATATAAACCAAGTTGCCCATGAAAAGGCCGATCAGGCTATTGAAACACTAAAATTAAGTGGCTTTGAATTAAGCGGATATGACAGCTTAGAAATTGATTTTTTACATCAGAGTGTAACTTTAAAAAACTTGAAAATTGCGAGTGATACACAAATTTGGCTAAAATTAGCGATTAGTGAAGTTAAACTTGATGGCATTGACCCATTTAGCAACCAATCCATTAACATTGCGACTGCGCGATTAGGGGACGTAAAAGCTACTTATTATGGCGAAAACTATAAATTTGATGAAATTTTGGTCAATCAACTATCGTTTGATTATCGCCCACGGTTTGAACGGATTTTATCTGCCCCGACAATTGCTGAAAAAATACAATTTGCCCATGACGAGCTTGGTTATGACAGTGTATCTTTTAAAAAACTTATGTTATCCGACAATTTGGATAAGGTAAGCCACATTGCAGAAGGCCATTTTACCAAACAGGCAATTGTTGATAATTTGCCCAGTAATTGGGAATTGCATTTATCAGGTATGGAAATTAACCAGAACCATTTGCCATTGGAATATGGCCAATTATTGGCTGATTATAACATCACAGAGCTAAATGGTATTTTGGATGTGAGCTTTAATTACAGTGCTGCTGATAATAGCGGGATATTTACCGTTAATAATTTAAACTTTGGTGGGCTTGCTAACCTGCAATCTGAGATTATGGTTACGTTAAACGATAAACGATTTATTGATTTATATAATTTTGATAAATTAGAAGCCAATCTTAACCGATTGCCTATTGAATATGCCAAAATTAATTATCATGACCTTGGGCTTTATAATTATTTTATTGAGCAACAGGCTGTTAAACTTGATATGCCAGTTAAATCGTTAAAAGCGCAAATATATTTTGGTATTAGCTTTTTGGGTAGAGATATTAAAAATATTGAGCGACGTAAGGTGATAAGCAAGCCATTTTTTGAGTTTATTAGGCAACCTGGCCGCTTGAACTTGGAATTTTCGCCTGCTAAGCCTGTTAGATTTTCGCATTATTTGCGTAATTATAACCTAGGTACATTGGTTAGAGATTTAAACCCTAAAATTGAATATTTTGAATAGAGTTTTATGCCATAAAAAAAGCCCCGTATAAAATTATACGAGGCTTTAAATGCATTATAAGCTAAGTTTAGTCTTGCTTAACTTCTTTTTTAACCTCTGGTATTACTGAACGAATGTGCAGCTCACGTAGCTGTTTAGGCGTTACATTTGCAGGGGCGCCCATAAGCAAATCTTCTGCTTGTTGGTTCATTGCAAACATGGTGACTTCACGCAAGTTTTCTTCGCCGCAAAGCAGCATTACGATACGGTCGATACCTGGAGCGATACCACCATGGGGTGGTGCGCCATATTCGAATGCTCTTATCATGCCGCCAAAGTTTTCATCTACAAATGCTTTATCGTAGCCGACTAGCTCGAACGCTTTGTACATAACTTCTGGTTTATGGTTACGCACTGCACCTGATGACAATTCGAAGCCATTACACACGATGTCATATTGGTAGCCCAAAATATCTAATGAATCTTGTGACTCTAATGCTTCCATACCGCCTTGTGGCATTGAGAATGGGTTATGTGAGAAATCTAATTTATCTTCTTTCTCATCAAATTCATACATTGGGAAATCTACAATCCAACATAGTTCGAATTTATTGTCATCGATTAGCTCTAACTGTGCGCCCAAACGAGAACGCGCGGCGCCTGCTAATGATGCCGCTTGTGGTATTTTACCAGCAGCGAAGAATAAAGCGTCGCCGCCTTTAATGCCTGCTTTTGCAACCATTTTTGCTTGAATTTCGGCAGGGATGAATTTTGCAATTGGCCCACGGCCAACGATTTCGCCATCTTTATCGTCGAAAATGATATAGCCTAGACCTGCTGCGCCCATTTCCTTACGTGCCCAATCGTTCATCTTATCGAAGAAAGAACGGGATTTGCTTGCGGCGCCTGGTGCGGGAATAGCACGGACACAACCGCCTGAAGAAATGATGCCTTTAAATGCGCCAAATGACACACTGTCATCGCCAAATTCTTCGGTTACATCGACAATTTCGAATGGAATACGAAGGTCTGGTTTATCGCTGCCATATTTAAGCATTGAATCTTTATAAGTGATGCGTGGGAAGGTTTGTGTCACTTCTTTGCCTTCGCCAAATTCTTCGAATACACCGCGAAGTACAGGTTCGATGACTTGGAAGATGTCTTCTTGGGTTACGAAGCTCATTTCGATATCTAATTGATAGAATTCTAAGGCTCTATCTGCGCGCGGGTCTTCATCGCGGAAACAAGGTGCTATTTGGAAATAGCGATCAAACCCCGCGACCATAGCCAGTTGTTTAAACTGTTGTGGTGCTTGAGGTAATGCATAAAATTTGCCAGGGTGCATGCGTGCTGGCACCAAGAAATCGCGTGCGCCTTCTGGGCTTGAAGCGGTTAGAATTGGAGTTTGATATTCTGTAAAGCCTTGATCGACCATGCGGTTACGCATAGATGCGATGATTTTTGAGCGCTTTACAATATTGGCGTGGATGCGTTCGCGGCGTAAATCTAAGAACCGATATTTTAGGCGGGTATCTTCTGGATAATCTAGATCGCCAAAGACGGGTAGCGCAAGCTCTTTTGCTTCTGACTGAATTTCTAGGCCAGTAATGCCGATTTCGATTTCGCCTGTTGGCATTTTTGGGTTAATAGCAGCGCCATTACGCTCGATAACTGTGCCCGTTACTGTAATCACCCATTCTGAACGGATTTTTTCGGCCTT